>DASZAA010000172.1:0-6388 GCA_035945615.1 Terriglobia bacterium | reverse complement strand
GCAGACGGTGTGCAGCCCCAGCCCGCGCATGATCCCCTTGAGCTCGCGGTAATTCTCACCACCCGGCAAACGCACTTTCAGCCAGTCCGGGCGCGGCAGTCGGGGCGCAGTTGCAGCGATTTGGATCAAGTCTGTTCCCATTGACTTTTATTCTAACTGCCTTCAAGAGGATTCACAACGAAGTGGATATTAGGATTGTTTTAGTCGCCTGTAGCAGCGGCTTCCCGGCCGCGCGTGATATTCCCCAAGCGGTTTATTTCATAATAAGTCGCTTCGGGCTGAAAGCCCGCTTCCTCCACAATGTGCTGCAATACGTGGTCGTGACCAGAAAGGCTGAGGTAGATGTGCTGCGTCTCCGGGACGCTCGCAGCATCGGCGATCATTTGCCGGAGCGAATCCCGCCAAAGCTCCTTATTCATGTCATCGGGATGGATGTAGAAGTTCACGAGTGCCGCCGAGTTTGGCGCGCATGGGTGCGATTGTCTCACTTCATCCAGCGGGCAACTCTCGCCTTTTTCAATCAGCCATGCGCAGAGAGCCAGCCTGCTCCCGGCGACCAGAGTATACGCATGGCGGCCCTCTTCGAGCCATTCGAGCGCCTTGGCCAGAAACTCGCGCCGTGCCGGTTGGGTAGCGCCGGTTGGCTGATAGCGCAGAAGATCATTAAGATCATCGCGGCGCATGACGGCAGGGGCGGGAGGCGCCGGGTGCAATTTCAGATCAAGACAATAGACCCGCGCTTTTTTCCTGTTCCACGTTGCGGACTTGAGATCCTGCACGCCCGCGGCCGGTGATTGCAATGCTCGCCTGAGCCGGGGCCGGATGCGTTCATCCATCTTCTTCAGCCAGTCCACTGAAACGAACCGCTTTGACGCTTTGACTAGCCCGCGCTCGATCCGATGCCGGCGGGCGGCGGAGCGATTGAAAAACACGGTCAGGGTGTAGACTTCGTCATGATGCGTAGCAAGCTCTTCCTTGTATCCTGCGCCGGGAGTCAGGTCTATCGCCGAAAACCCCTCCTTCTCTGCCTGAAGGCCAAGAAACAGGATATGGATTCTCCCCAAAGAGTGGCGGGAAAGGAAAGGGGATTGGACAATCACGCCAAGCACAATCTGGCTCTTATTGCGCGGGCCGATATGAGCCGACACAATGCGGCCATTCAGCCGCAGAGCCGTGACGTGCAGCAAGCCCGGCTGGCGCATCATCGCCAGGTAAAAAGGCTTCTTGAGCGCGTCCGCCGCGAAGGGCGGTGTTCCATACATCGCACCCTGCCTGAAATCATAAAGCGGGGTCATCTCATCCAGCGCAGTTTCAAACGCCGCGGGATCGTCAATGCGTTCAAATGAAAGCTCGCCCAGGCGCTCAAGCTGGTTGAGCCGCATTTTCTTCTTCTTTTTCCGCAAATAGTCGGCGATTTCGTTCCCTGGAGCCGTCGAAAGCAGCGGCCGGGGCAGCGAGCGCCAGTCACACCGGGAACGCCAGCGTCGCGTCCACTCGAGTGGGGCGCCAGGAGGAAGAAACAGGAATTGGAGCTTGCCGTTGGGAAATTCTTCCGCCAAGCGGTCGAAAGCAGGCTCGATAAAGCTCGCCGGATCGTTGTCTTTTGCCAGCCAAGCATGGTACTCCGCCTGCCCAGCGCCAACTTGGCTAATCGAGCCGTCTTCCTTCGATACAGCGAGTAAGAGCAAGCCATCCAGAGCGCCAGCGTTCGTCGCGCCAGTGACGATGATCGGTTCTAGCTGGCTGGCATAAACTTGATACCACGTGGTTGCAAACGGGACATCTTGAAAACACGTGCCGTAAGGGCAAGCCTCGTAGAGAGAGGTCCACTGGCGGCGGAAGCCTGTGTCCTGAAGCAGTGCCACGGCTTCCTCGCCACGATAGAGACGGATCATTGGGGAACGTTTCTCAAATGCCGGGACAAGAGGTAAAAGCTCACAGACAAGGGCCGAGAGTCAACAGACAAGAAGCAAGACCGCATGGTTGAGGCATAACGGCGGGTTTACCTCGCCATCGCGCAACGGCACAAAGCCGACTGTACATCAAATTGACTTGCACCGTCCGGCTTGTCTCTAGTCTCTTGCCCCTATTAGTTGGCGCTAATTTCGAGGGTCGTTTTGACACCCCCGTGCTTCTGGCCAAACCATTTCGAATAGTCCTGCCACGGCAATTGCGTGGTGATGAGTTTTCGCAGCGCGCCCGGCCATTGTTTCTCCGCCGCCAGAAAATCCTCAACCCCCTTATGAAAATGCCTGGGGTTGGCGTTGACGCTGCCAAACACCACGTTGTTTCGCAGAACAAGGTCCTGATTGATCGTGTTAGCAGGCACTTGGCGCATCCCTTGTCCGGCCGTAACGCTCAATAAGCAGAGAATCCCGTCTGCAGCGAGAACCTGCATGGCAGCAAAAGCCACCGAAGAAACGCCGGTCGCTTCAATCACAAGGTCAGGTGCGCCCAGCCGCTTCACTGCATCACTAATTTCCACCCCATCCACGCAGACATATTCGGCTTGGAGGCTCTGCGCGATTTGGGCGCGCGGATCCGTCGCGGGTTCGCGCCCCGCCACAAAGGTGCGCAGCCCTCTGACGCGCAGCACAGCCGCTGCGAGCAGCCCCACCGGACCCGCGCCCAACACCAGCGCCTGTTTCGGCTGCCACGTCATCCGGCGCTGAATCAGGTAAGCGTGATCGATTCCCTTCTCCACAATAGACATCGGTTCGAGCAGAACGCCAATATCCCGGATCGGTTCAGGAATCTTGACCAAGTAGCGCGGTGATTCCACGTAGTATTCCGCCATGAATCCGTGGCGTCCCTTAATGCCGCGCTCGGTGTAATCACCGCTGCTGCACAAATCCATTTCACCCTGCTGGCAATAAGAGCACTTGCCGCAAGGACGCCGCACCGTGGAAACCACATAGTCTCCCTTGCTTAGGCCGCTCGCGTTCCCCTGGATTTCCTCAATGACGCCCAAATTCTCATGGCCCAGGATAAGATAATCGTCACCCGGTGGAGTTTCACCGTATAGGCCCTCATTGATCTCCGCGTCGGTGCCGCACAACCCCACGCGGATCACGCGCACCTTGATTTCATCCTGTTTTGCTTGCGGCGCGGGAGCGTCGCGCATCTCAATGCTATTCTTTTGGCCGGGTTTTACAGTTATTGCTTTCATGCTTTTATTCTACTTCAGTCGGGGAATTATTGAGCGCCGCCGCAACAGCCCAAGTTGCTATGCAGACTCCTTTCGAGAGAGAGATCCCGAGGAACGAGAACGGGTGAAGGGTCATTTTCGTCTTTCGCTGCGCTCTTACGTTCCGGTTACTTCATAGACGAGCACCTTTGCGGGCGTCGTGACCTGTGCGGGAACCGCAACATAATACCGATGCAGTTGAGGGATAAGGCGCGAGGTTTTGCCGCTGAGGCTGGTGGGCACGCTTCCCAAGTGTTCGTAGTGATCGGGGCCCTGCTCCTCATACACATCAATTGACCCAGCGCCGCAGGAAGCGTAGATGCGCTTGCTGGCAGGGTCGAAAACCAGGTCATCAACCCCCCGCCCGATAGGTAGAGCTTGCACTTCTTTGCCGGTGCGTGTGTCAAAAACAACGATCGCTCCGCTACGGCAGCCCACAAAAAGGCGATGGTGCGTCTCATCAAAGGCCATGGCCACGTTCACCTTGGCCAACGTCACCGGCCAAACCGTGAGGATCGTATGCTTTTTTCGATCAAGGACTTCGATTTGATTTTTTGCCCGGTTATTTACGTACATCTTTGGGCTTGATTGCTCGATGGCCATCGCCTCGAGCGTGTCGCCGTCTATCTTCATATCAGCCACTTTTTCGCCCATGGTTGTGTTCACAACGCTGATGGTGGAATACGTCTGGTGTGCGTCGCCTCCGCCATTGACGATATACAAATCCTTGGTGGAGGCATCATAGGCGATCGAGTCCGAATCAACCAGAAGCTTCACCGTTTTGAGGAGCTGGTACGTCTTTCCGTCGTAAATTCGCAAAGCGCCCGCACCGCCATCGGTCACGTAGATGCGTTGAAGGTCTTCCCGGTATAGGATGGCGTGCGGAATGCCGATGCCGCTAATGGTATGGATCAGCCTTCCACTATGCAAATCAAAAACCAGCACAGCGTGATAGCGTTCCGCCGCCGAAAAAAGTCTGTGTCCTTGAAGATCGACGCCGAAGTGGTCGAAAGACCCTTTGACGGCGGCCGGCATCTCATAAGTCTGAACAAGCTTGAGAGGCACCGGACTTTGTGCTCCAGCGCATGGAATAAAAATACCCAACATGGCGCAAAAGACGACGATTAGCCTTTTCATGAGATTCCTCCGATGGAATTGTGGAACAAGCAGATTTCAAACGTGCCCTGCATTTTGAATCGAACGCCCTCCGGCCCCCCACACTATCACACTCACCAGCCTGCGGTACAATGGCTCATCCATGATTCCCATTCCGCTCAACGATAACATCCGCCGCCGGACGTTCTGGGCGTGCACGCTGGCACTGATTATCGTGAACACCGTAGCATTTCTCTATGAGCTCTCGCTCGGCCGGGAATTGAACCGCTTCGTGTATCTCTTCGGTTTGGTTCCAGCTCGCTATAGCACGCCGGCCGGACTCACGATCCTTGAGCATCTGCCTGGTTTTCTGACCTCGACGCTGGCGGCCATGTTCTTACACGGCGGCTGGCTTCACTTGGGCGGCAATATGCTTTTTCTATTTGTCTTCGGGCGCAGCATTGAGGACCGCTTCGGACATTCAAAATTTCTCGCGCTTTATTTTGCCAGCGGTTTCGCGGCGGCACTGCTCTATGTTGAGATGAGCGCGGGCTCGCGCGTGCCTTCAATAGGCGCAAGCGGCGCTATTGCCGGAGTACTCGGCGCTTATTTTGTCTGCTTCCCGCGCGCCCGTATCACCACCGTGCTCTTCGTGATTTTCTTCTTCTGGACCGTGCACTTGCCCGCCGTGCTCGTGCTCGGCTATTGGTTCCTGATTCAGTTTGTGATGGGCTATCAAATGCTTTCCATCCAATCGGCAACGGGGGGAAGCGTCGCGTGGTGGGCGCATGTTGGAGGCTTTGCGGCGGGGATTGTCTTGGGATTTGCTCTGCGTCCTAGGCGTCCCCAAGTTGAGATCATCCGGCCGGCATGGTAGCCGCATCGGGACGCGCCGCCTGGACTCCGAGCGGCAAGGATGCGTGAGCCGTCAGGGAAACCCCGGCTCGCTCGCCCAACCGCAGTTTGTAATATCCCGCGGCTGCGATCATGGCGGCATTATCTGTCGAGAGCGCGGGCGAGGGGACGAAAACACCGAAGCCCGACCCGCGGCCGGTCGAGTCAAACCGCTCCCGCAACAAGGAATTGCAGGCGACGCCGCCGGTGACGAAAATAGAGTTGACGCACTCCCGCTCGGCGGCTTGAAGCGTGCGCTCCGTAAGATCCCGGATCACCGCCTCCTGAAAACTCGCAATCAGATTGAGCGTGCTTGGCGAGCATTGTTCCCGTATCTCATCAGCGGTTGCGCGTCCCTTGCACTTGCGCCATTCGTTGCGAAGCGCTGCTTCCGCAGCCAGCTCGCTGCCGCGCACGCGATAAAGAACGGCGGTTTTCAATCCTGAAAAACTGAAGTCAAAGGGATTGCCTTTCATCTTGATGGCGCCAAACTTGAAAGCGTGCGGGTCTCCGAAACGCGCCAGCTTGTCAATCACGGGCCCGCCGGGAGAGCCTAAAGCAAGTAGTTTCGCTACTTTGTCAAAAGCTTCGCCCGCGGCGTCGTCACGGGTTTGGCCGAGTTGGCGATAAAAAAATACGTCCGCCGAATGTTCCGTTTCCATCCAAACCCGGTAGAGGCTGGTGTGGCCCCCAGAAACCACCAGGGTCACGTTGGGAAAGCCGGCTTCTACCACCGTGCGGCCTGCGCGGCGCATCATCTTGTTCTCAAGCCATGCGGAGTGGATGTGACCTTCGAGATGGTTTACGCCCACCAATGGCTTGTCTAAGGCGCGCGCAAGCGCCTTCGCGTAAACGAGGCCGACCAGAAGCGAGCCGATCAAGCCAGGTCCTTCGGTGACAGCAATTGCATCGATCCGTGACGCGGAGAGTTCAGCCCTGCGCAAGGCTTCTTCAACCACCGGCGAGATTTTTCGCAGATGCTCGCGGCTGGCGAGCTCCGGCACAACGCCACCGAATCTTTCGTGGGTAAGGATTTGTGATGCTACAACGTTCGAAAGAATGCGCTCGCCATCTTCAACAACCGCCGCCGAGGTCTCGTCACAACTAGATTCGATTCCAAGCACAAACATAACTGTATGGCTCCAAAGGCACTGCAAAAAGGTATGTTAGCATACAGACCTGAGGGATTCCCGAGCTGTTCTGTCACGTTCA
>DASZAA010000171.1:0-24576 GCA_035945615.1 Terriglobia bacterium | reverse complement strand
AAGGCCGATGCCGGGCGTTTTTGTTTCTCCGTGAAGAGGCGTGAAGAGAACCAACGCAACGGTCATGTTTCCCACCTTTCCGGCCTGCCCTCTTGATCTTCCCGTTCTACTGAATCCTGGGAAGCGTGATTTCTGTCAGCTTGCCCTCCGCCAATCGCAATGCGCGGTGCGCGCTCTGAGCAAGCTCCATATTATGCGTCGCAAGCACCGAGGTCAGTCCGTGATTCCGGTGCAGTTTCTCCAGCAACTCCCGCACCCTGACCGCTGACAGGGCGTCCAGATTCCCGGTCGGCTCGTCCGCCAGAAGCAGCGCCGGGCGGTTAATCAGCGCCCTGGCCAGCGCAACTCGCTGCTGCTCGCCTCCTGAAAGCTCTCCCGTCTGCCTCGCCGGCGCGTGTTCCAATCCAACTTCGGCGAGCAAATCGCCGGCGCGACGGCGCATTTCCTCAAAACGGCCGCCTCCGATCAATCCAGGCATCATAACGTTCTCGAGCGCGCTGAATTCCGGCAGCAGGTAGTGCATCTGCCACACAAAACCGGCCTTCAAACTACGATACCGGGCGCGCTCGCGAGCGTTGTAGCCGCTTACCCTCTCCCCACCAAAGTATACCTCACCGCGTGTTGGAGTGTCCAGCGCGCCCAGCAGATGAAGCAGCGTGCTCTTGCCCGCTCCCGATTCACCTACCAGCGCTACAAATTCTCCCTGCTGAATCTCCAGATTGAGATTGTCGAATACAACCACATTGTCATCACCGGAGCGGTAAACCTTGGCAAGATTTTCAGCACGCAATAACATGAGGACCGATTCATTGTTCAATTGATTCATCGATTAATTGGTTCGTCGATTTATAGAAATTACGAAAGCCGGTCGGTTTGCATTGTAGTAGTGAGTTTGCCCCGCCCTAGTGCAGCGGAATCATGAAGCCGCCTCTACGTCAAACCGGCCCATTCTCGATTTGCGAATCCATGTTGAGATTTCCACTGGGTTCTTTATTTAAATGATTCAATGAAGAAATGCCTCAACGATTCAATCTGAACTACTCGTACCTCAGCGTTTCAACCGGCGCAAGCCGCGTGGCCGAAAGCGACGGATATATTGTCGCCAAGAAGCTTACTCCAATCGCCAGCGCCGCAATCCAGACGCCGTCCCAGGGCCGCGAATGAAACGGGACGTAGGAGAGCGCGTAAACGTCTGCCGGAATATGAAAAATTTGGTAGTGGTTGGCCGCCCACGAACCTACGTAGCCCGCCGCGAGGCCAAGGATGGTGCCGAGCGTCCCGATCATCACGCCGTGTAGCGTGAAGATAGCCCAAATCTGCCCGCGCCGCGCGCCCATTGAAATCATCACCGCAATCTCGCGGTTCTTCTCCATCACCATCATGGCCAGGGTAATGAAGATATTCAGCGCGGCCACAAGCACGATCAATCCGATAGTCAAGAACGTCACCAACCGTTCAAGCCGTAGCGCCGTGAAAAGCGAGTGGTTCTGCTCAATCCAGGTGGTGGTGTCGTAGCCCTTGCCCGCGGCTTGGCGGATGGCCTCCGCGACGTCTGGCGCGCGGTTCACGTCATCGATCTTAAAGCCAATCACCGAAACGACGCTCGTCAGGTCAAATAGGCGCTGCGCCGCCTCCAGATTGGTAAAAGCCCACGTCGCATCAAAATCATAAAAGCCGGAATTGAAGATGCCCACAACGCGGAAGTTCCGGTACTTCGGTACAGGCCCAAGCGGAGTCAAATAACCTTGCGGGCTGATCACCTCCACCGTGCTGCCCACGCGCGCGCCAAGCTCGTCCGCCAGATCGCTGCCAATGATGATGGCATCAGCGTCCGGAAAGGTTTCGGAGAGGTCTTTAAGCGATCCGCTGGTGATGCGCTGCAGCAAATCGCCTACTTTCACCTCGCGCTCCGGCTCAACGCCCTTTAAGACAATGCCCTGCCCTTTCTGCGCGTGTGAAATAAACACTTCTTCGTAAAGCTCAGGCGCGGCCGCCACCACGTGCGGAAGGCGCACAAGCCGATTCGCCAAGGCGTCATAATTTACGATGGTATTGTCTTGCGGGTGGAGCAGGTCGATATCCGCGGTCGCGCCGAGCAGCCGCTGCTCGAGATCTTCCCGGAAGCCGTTGTTGATGGAGAGCGCCACGACCAGCGCACACACACCCGCCGCGACACCCAGCACGGAAATCACCGTGATGATCGAAATCACCGACTGCCGCCGCTTGGCTTTCAGATAGCGGAGGGCAACAAAAAACGCAAAACGCATGGACTGATTATCAACGACTTCAAGCCGTGCTCCAAATTATTATTCTTCCTGGAGGGTAAAAAGGATGGAATCCTGAGAAGCGAGATTAAGCTCTGGAAAGGATTATCGTATTCATGGGATATTCAAATAAATTCACGTCTTTGCCTTCGAGGACGTGTCCATCCCAGGTCAATTGCCAGACTTTGAGACCAAGGGTTTCAATCCGCTTAAGGAATTCTCTCGAGTCCTTGCCAGCAGCCTGTAGCGCCTGAAGGTTAAACTCCATGACAATCTTGATTCGCGGACTGCGGGCAAGCGTCGCCTTCATGCCCTCGAGGATGAAAGGCTCGCTGCCTTCAGCATCAATCTTGATTACGTCAACGGGGTCTTGGACGATTTCATCGAGGGTCTTCGTCATCACCGTAACCGTTTCGTGTAAATGAACAGAGGTACCGGCTGCCTCAGTCAGAAATAGGCTGCTGGCACCGGGAATAGAGTCTGCCGCACGAAGGTCCTTTTGCCCGGGTTGGTCGAGCAGAGCGCAGGAAGAACACCGCACCCGGTCCACATACCAGTTGGCGATCACGTTCTTTTGTAGAAGTTTGAAGTTGGCGGGATTCGGCTCGAATGCATACACAATCCCTTTTTCTCCCACCAATGATGCCGCAAGCAGTGTGAAATAGCCGATGTTAGCTCCGACGTCGACCACCGTCATGTCCGGCTTGATTAAATCTAGCAGGAAGGTTGTGACGCCATGTTCCCATTCGCCTTCGAGAAGCAGCGGGGGGCCGAGGGCAAGGTCGCGGGTGTCGACGTAGATGTAAAACCGATTGAGCGCCCGCGTGACGGCTAGATAGTCCCCCAAATAAACTGCGGGATGCCGACGGGCTGCGAGACTTTCCGTGCGGCTTGTTATTTCCCGTAGAAGCTTTTCAATTGCGACCAGCCGGGAAGCCAAAAGCTGGTCGAAATTAGCCTGTCCGGCGGCTGCCTCCGCAAGCGCGCCAACTACCTGAAACAGCTTGTCCATGTCATCAACCTGCATTGTCTCACCCCAAGAAACATCCTGAACGACACGTTTTTCGAGCGCGACGTCCTAAATAGCCAGCAATCTCGCCGCCATTTCGCCGTTTAATGAAGCTGTCAGGATGTGCCCCAAGATGTATCGCCATCTTTGCGGGAAACCAGCTTTGGCGGCTAATTTGCTGTTTAGTTCTGGTGGATGGGTCCGCTGTTGATCCTTCCTTTGGCATTTAAGCCAATCCCTTGCATCACTACGAGAATAGGGACCAGCAATTAAGGGAATTCTTAAAGTCGCCGGAGGATGAGGCCCCGATACGAGCTTCCAAATCTAAGGAGTTACTAATGTTTGACAACTCAGCTTGCATAGCTGGTCAGCCTACCGCAGCCCTCGATGCTTCCGGAATGCGTGATTTTGAGGAGCACTTTATCAAGGTTGCCTTTGCTCTGAACCAACACTCCAAGGCCCTGGTCAGCCTACGTGAGCAGTTGGCCACGGTCGAAAGAGAGCACCGAGGGGCATTCGACCAACTTTCAAGAGCGGTCAATGCCCTGCACGAGCGACTGGCCAAAACGGATGGTGTTGATGCCGCAGCGCCCGGCGCTGGGTTACAAGCATCGGCCTTTTTGCGGGAACAGGTCGCCAAGCTGGATGCCAGTTGCGCATCAAATTTCGATCTCCTTTCAAAAGCCACCACAGCAGCGCATGAAAAGCTGGCAAAATTCAATCAGGAACTCGACGAATTGAGACCACAAATGGCCGCCATCAAAGTACACGCGGAGTCGTTTCCGCAGGCGCTGCGCGCGGCCCGGCGTTCTGACGCCGAAACGCAGGAAACCCTAAAGGCTTTTGACGCGCGCTTGCGGAAGCTCGAATCGCGCCCCAGCAAAACTAAGGCCCAATCCTGATCCAACGGCGCGCAATTCTGTAGCAACAACTACGGGCGCCGTTACACGTTTTTTCATGAGCAAATGAGTCTTGCGGCGCTATTGAAGAGGAAACACTATGCCTCGTCCCTTTCACATATCTGTTGTCATCAATACCTACAACCGCGCTGCCAGCCTCGATACGGCGCTCAGGTCCCTCCGCCGCCTCAACTATCCGCGCTTTGAAGTCATCGTGGTGAACGGTCCCTCAACCGACAATACCCTGGAAGTGCTGAAAAATTGGACCTCCTCGATTCGCATGGGCGACTGCTCGGATCGCAACCTTTCCATTTCACGCAACATAGGCATCGAGATGGCACGAGGCGATTTGGTAGCTTTCATCGATGACGACGCGGTGGCGGATGAAAATTGGCTCAATGACGCGGCCGCTGGTTTCGACGCCGATGAAGTCGCCGGAACCGGGGGCGCCGTTTTCAACCACACAGGTTACGACGCGCAATACCGCTACAATGTAGCCGACCGGCTGGGCAATGCCTATTTCGACCGCAAAAGTCCGGCGCTCGAATTTTGTTATCCCGGCTGCAGCCGGTTTCCCTACTTGCCGGGCGGGAACTCCGTTTTCCGGCGAAGTTGTCTCCTTGAAGTCGGCGCCTTTGACGAAGAGTTTGATTATTACCTTGATGAGACGGACGTTTGCCTGCGCCTCGTGGACGTGGGCTATGTGCTCAAGCAATTGCCAAACGCCTTTGTCTATCACCGGAACCTGCCCAGCCACGCGCGCAACGATAAGCGTGTGGTGACGGACTGGAGATCGATCGTAAAAAACAAAGTCTACTTCGCGCTCAAGAACGCTCCAGAGGGCACAACATTCATGACCTTGATGAAAGATTGGGAGGATTATATAGAGACCGTCGTGTCTGTACTAAAGGACCACCTGAGAGATGGCAATATCGGGCCAGAAACTCTGGAGCGGTTTTATACCGATGCCGACGCTTCGCTCCGCACTGGCATCCTGCGGGGTATCCAGCAACCTCGGCGATTGTTGGGCTCAGATGCAGCTAAAGCGGCGCGCGGCCCGATAGCTCTGGATGTTCTGGACGGGAAACATCAAGGCACGTTCAAGCCATGTTCCGTGGTTCTCGAAGCGCCAGAAAAGCTGACCGTCTGCTTGTTGAGCCAGGGATATCTTCCTGAGGTTAAAGGCGGCATTCCCCGCTTGACCTATGACCTGGCATGTGGCCTGGCGGAGCGCGGCCACATCGTGCACGTTCTTACCAAGAGCGCATGCGCCCACAGCACCGTTGATTTCGAAAACGACGTGTGGGTGCACCGACTGATCCCCAATCCTGAAGCAGCGCCGCTTCCCAAAGGGATCGAGGTTCCACTGCGTGTCTGGCAGCATTCCGCGACGCTATTGCACGAGCTGCATTGGATCAATTCCATCCATCCGGTCGACCTTGTTGAAGGCCCTGTCTGGGATGCCGAAGGGATCGCGGCGATGCTCGACGGTTCGTTTCGCATGGTGACGTCGCTGCACACACCCCTTAAATCCTGGATTCAAACCAACCCCCATCTGGTGGATGGCTCCCCCGCTCAGCAGCGATTCTTCGAAGACTTGATTGCCGCGGAGACTCTGGTCATGGAGCGCGCAAACGGCGTTCGCGCCAATAGCCAGGCCATCGTGAAGACCGTACGGGAAGCGTATGGCATCGACTTCCGTCCTGGCCAGCTCGCTGTGGTTCCACACGGTATGCAGGATCGCTCAGCCACGGCCGGCGCTCAAGGGAAGGGCGAATTCATCGACGTGCTGTTTACGGGCCGCTTCGAGCTTCGCAAGGGCATTGATGTGCTTCTCCGGGTGATTCCGCCGCTTTGCACCAAGCATCCCAGAGCGCGCTTTATCCTCGCAGGGGACGATCCGGTGATGGCAGACGGCACATGCTTCGCTGCTCTATTCCGCCAGGTTCATGCCGCCGCGCCGTTTCTCGACCGGGTAATTTTCGCCGGAGCTGTGACGGATAAGGAACTTGAAAGTTTGCTGGCTCAGTGCGACATCTTCGTTGCGCCGTCGCGCTACGAATCGTTCGGTCTGGTTTTTCTCGAGGCCATGATGTTTGGTAAACCTGTAGTGGGGTGCCGTGCGGGAGGGATGGGAGAAGTCATTGAAGAAGGCTTTACAGGCCTGCTGTCCGAGCCTGGCGACGCGGAGACCCTGCGCGCCGCGCTCGACACCCTGATCTCCGACGCGCAAAAACGCCAAGCCTTTGGCAAAGCTGGAAGAGCAAGGTTCCTGGCTCATTTTACCCGCGACAAACTCATCGACCGCACCCTTGATTTCTATCAGCAGGTCATCCGGTCATCCAAGCTGGCAAACGCTTCGATGAAATCCGCCGCGCTGCCTGAAAACACCCTCCGGTAGAAATGGCGCATAACTCGATTTTTTCACATGGCTCGGTTTCGCAATCAGGGGAGCGCGGTTTTAACCGCGCCGCCAAAGCCGAATCTTAACCTTCCATGCGCTGCGTCCGCCCCCGGCTCGTTCGAACGAGCCGGGGGCGGACGCAGCTCAGATATAATCGGAAGGTGTAAGCTTTCCACGGGGTTAAAACCCCGTCTCCCTCTCCGAGCTTTGGCTGCCGCTACAGCTCATTTCCGGCGGACCGTCGCCGCGACTCAGGACCGTAAGGCTGACGCTTGGGGGAATTTGCGCGGAACAACGCCCTCGCCTTCTTTGATGGCAATAATCTGATTTATAGGAAGATGGTTGTATTTCTCTATAGCGCCGTTTGGCCATCTGATCTCAAGCAAATCAATAGTTTTACGGCGGCCCAGCCCAAAATGAACGCGGGGGTCATTTGCGCCCATATAACTTGCTCCGCCCACGGCTTGGCGTACCTGCGTGTAATCCTCTGCAGTTAAGGTGAGCCGCGCGCCGATGCCGTCGCGATTCGATTTCGTTCCAATGAGGAAAATCTTCAGCCAGTTATTGGCGTTGCCGCCGTCATTTCGGAGGAGCTGAGGATAATCCCCGCGATTGTTCACCGCCACGTCGATATCGCCGTCGTTGTCATAGTCGGCCACGGCGAGGCCGCGCCCGGCGGTGAGACGCATAAAATCAGGCCCCAGTTGATCTGAGACCTTAGCAAATTTCCCATGACCCAAATTGCGGAACATCAGCTTGGGTTCCTTATAACTCACCTCGCTGTGATAAAGCTCGATGTTGTCGAGCATGGCGCTGTTCACCTGGCAGATGTCCATCCAGCCGTCGTTATCATAATCGATAAACTTGGCCGCTACGCCGCTCAAATAGATGGCGTTGTTGCCGAGGCCGGAGGGAAAAGTGGCGTCGTCAAATGTGCCGTCGCGATTATTGTGGTAAAGGCGGTTGAGCTCGAAATCAAGGTGGGTAATATAAACATCTGCCCAGCCGTCGCCGTCCACATCTTCAGCGTCAATGCCCATCCCCGCCTCGTATTTGCCGTCGGCGCTGGCCGCGAAGCCGGAAATGAGCGAATCATCCTCAAATGTGCCGTCATGTTTATTGATAAAGAGGAAGTTGGGCCAAGTATCGTTGGCGATGGCAATGTCAATCCAGCCGTCGTTATTGAAATCCGCGCAAACCACGCCCATGCCTTTAGCTTCGGGCACGCCCACGCCGGACTTCACCGAAACGTCGGTGAATGTTCCGTCGTGATTGTTGTGATAAAGCTTAATGCGCTGGCCCTGATAATTATCCGGGTGGCAATAGGCTCGATAACCTGGGCGATGCTGGCCGCAATAGAGATTGGTTGCAGGAGTCCACTTGATGTAATTACAGACGACCAAGTCGAGGTAGCCGTCGCGGTCGTAGTCAAACCACGCGGCGCTGGTGGACCATCCGCCCTCATCGCCGACCCCCGATTTGACGGTCACATCCGTAAACGTTCCATTGCCGTTGTTGTGGTAAAGAATCGCGCGGTCGTATCCGGTGACGTAGAGATCAGGAAAGCCGTCGTTGTCGTAATCGCCCACGGCGCAGCCCTGGCCGTAGTGGCCGCTCCCGGCAACGCCCGCCTGTTCGGTGACATCGGTAAATGTGCCATCGCCGTTATTGCGATAGAGTGCGCAGCGGAGCGGATGCGGAGGCGTATAAGCTGGGGTCTTCGACGACTGTACCAGGAATAAGTCGTAAAGGCCGTCCTGGTTATAGTCGATCCAGCCAAGGCCAGTGCCCATGGTCTCGAGATAATACTTTTGCGGCGAAGTGGTGGAGTCCTGAAGAAAGTTGATGCCGCTCTGCCGCGCGACATCTGTATAACGAACTGGAATCGTAATGGATGGAGTAGCCGCGAAGAGCTTTGGACTAACTCTTGATCCGAGCGCGGCGCCCCCGGCAAGTCCTGCCATGCGCGACAAAAAATCGCGGCGGGAAAAATCCATTTTAGCCTGACAATGCTTCAACCCAATAGTCTCCGCAAACAACATTGTAGCAGCGGTCCCTTTCAGGCTCCGGCCGCCGGTCTTTAAATAGTAGAAACCGGCGGCTAGAGGCCGCCGCTACAGCGTGTAACGCAGGGTTTCAAAACTCTGTGCTAGGCTCGCTTGGCGCTCTTGTAACAACCAAGCACACGCAGGAAATCGGTAACTTCCGCGAGGTGGTTCAGCGCGTTCTTGCAGACCTTGTCCTCAATATTTCCGGCGAAATCCAAATAAAAGAAGTACTCCCACGGACGCCCGCGCACCGGACGGGACTCGATCTTGCTCAGGTCGATATCCCGCAGCGCGAACACGCTGAGGCATTTGAAAAGCGCGCCTGAAACGTTGCGCGTGGAGAAGGCGATGGAAACTTTGTTGCAATTCGATCCAGAGGCCGGAGCCCGCGAAAGCAAAAGAAAGCGCGTATAGTTCTGCTGATGATCTTCGAGGTGAGATTGTAAAATTTGTCCGCCGTAAACCTTGGCGGCCACACGGCTGGCAATCGCCGCCGCACGAGGGGTTCTTTTCTCCGCCAGCATCTTCACGCTACCAGCGGTATCGTAGAAAGGCACCCTTTCCACCTTGCGATGGCGCTTAAAGAAAGTCCGGCACTGCGCAAGCGCCACCGGATGCGAATAAACCCGCGCCAGCGTTTTCAGACTTGTGCCGGGGAACGCAATCAGGTTGTGCACGATGCGCAGGTTCACTTCCGCGACGATATGCAGATCGTGTTCAAGCAACAAGTCATAGTTCTCATAGACGGAACCCGCCAGCGTGTTCTCGATCGGCGCTAGGCAGTAACGCGATTCCTTCTCCACCACGCTGCGAAACATGGCGGCAAACGTCTCCTTGGGGAGAACTGCCGCCCCGTCGCCCAGGAGCGCGTCCGCGGCTTCTTCGCTGAACGAGCCGCGCTCGCCCTGAATCGCTACCGTGATTTTGGGTTTCGCCAATGACCTTCTCCGATGAAGTTGTAGCGGCGGCCCCTTTAGACTCGGGCCGTCGGTCTTTATTATTTAAAACCGGTGGCCAGAGGCCGCCGCTACAATCGAACCTGCTGCGCCCCCAGCAGTCCACGGAAGAAAAAATCGGAATACGCCTGCGCCAGCTCGCTCTCCGCCACAGGCCCTTCGCGCCGGTACCATTGATAAAGCCAATTGATCATGCCCAGCAGCGCGAAGGCGGCCAGTTTGGGACTGAGCAGCGGCGTGCCGCCAGCTTGCTGCTGTGCTTCTGCGATCACGTTTTCCAGAAATTGGATGTACTCGCGCTTGCGGAGGTTGATTTTGTTACGCAAAGGCTCTTCGAGCGAGCGGTTCTCGTGCAGAATAACCGTGATCTCCAGATCGCGCGCACGCACAATCAGATGAATGTGTCCCTTGATGGTCTCGCGCAACCGCTCGCGGGGGTCTTGAATGGAAGCAACCTTGTCGAGCACCGTCTCCTTCAGGATATCCATGCCGTAATTCATGATCTCAAACAGCAGCCGGTCTTTGCTGCCGATGTGATGATAAAGCCCGGCCTTCGTCAGGCCCACTGCTTCGGCGATATCCTGCATGGAAGCGCCGCTGTATCCTTTTTCATAGAAGACGCGCGCCGCGATGCGGCAGATTTCGCGCAAGCGTGTCTGATCCTGAGACTGGGGCACCAGCCGAATTTACCACAAAGTACACCCGGAGAGCACGCAAAAGGGGTTTTGTAGTTGTGGCCCTTTGCAGATTTCGACCGCCGGATTTTAAAAATTAAACATCAGCGGCCAGAGGCCTTCGCCACGCGCCTCAACCCTCTATCGTTACAGGGTCAGCCAGGCGCACCTCACCGGGCTTGATGACCGTGGCGTAAACACCGGCGCTCTGCCCGTGTTGCTGTGTAACGTACTTCATCACTGCGGGGCTTGCTTTTGCGGTGGCGGGGTCGAGCGTAATCATCATGCAACGTTGGTCGGTCTCCGTAATAGCAATCCGCGCCTCATCGCCGACGCGAAGAATTCTGCCCACCCAGCTCAGTTCATGGAAGGCATCACCTCCAGTTAGATCGATGAGCAGGTTGGGGCGAAACCGCCACGGGTCTTCCTGTGTCCCGCTTTCTTCCGCAATGCGGGCAACCGTCTGACAACTAATCAGTGAGACCGGCGCGGCGTCATACGAGCCACGATGGTCTCGCAGCAGAAAGATCTCGCGGCCCGACCGCGCCTCAAGCTCCCTGCGAAGCTCCTCGCTCTCAATCCGCCAGATCTGCCCGCTTGGGGTAGTCACCGTCACTGCCGCATCCGGCGAGTCTGTGGCCTCCACGGAAGTGCGGTAGCAGAGAAGTTCCGGCATCTCCCTCGCCGTGAACCAGGGAAAGGAGCTGCGCGAAGCCGTCTGCACGAACGCATAGCGGCGGTCCCCCGGCACGCCCTGCAGAGTTATTTTTGTGGCGGGCAGCGCCTCGCCCCGCATCGACTTTACCGGAAACCGGGCAAGTTGCCGGATCACACCCACAGTCTGCACATCACACCTCCATCGGACGCTGGGCCCCGGCGTGGCGGAAAAAGGGCGCAATCAGGCCCACACGATCAGCACCCATCGTATAGAATCCAGGCGATGGGCTGCAATAGAAAATAGACGAAGTTCATATTGACGGCCGGCAGTAGAAGCAGGCCTTCTTTTGGCATTGAAGCTTGCCATCAAACCTGCGAAAGGCCGAAGACAGTAAACCACTCTTCGCGCCCGTCCGGAAACGCCTTTTACACCCTAATTCAGCCGATCATAATCCTTTTGAAACGGCAGTATACAAGCAAAGGTTTTTGGTTTATAGTTTTGCCACCTGCTATCCATGCATTGTTAGATTCAAAGCGAGGTCATCCCATGGTCGAACCAGCACTGAACAGCCTCGCGGAGACTGCGAAGGCGGGCATCCAGTTTACTGAGAGAATGGATGGATACTTTTCCACCTCCGTGAAGAACGCCGATTTTGAACTTGGCGAGAAGGAAGGGAAGTCCGACCGATCACCCCTAGAGTTTCTCCTTACTATTGCCTCTGATGATCTGGACAAGATGATCGCTGACCCCAAACATACAGCGCGTGCGTCGGGAACCGTGACGGCGCCCGCCCTTTCGCTATTTCCTATGACGGTGACGGAAGGCGCCTTCAATCTCTTCTGTCCCGACCTAAGCCATGTTGAAACCAGCAACATGTTCTACCGCATGAAGATGACTTCGAAAGAGGGTAAAGACTTCTTCTTGAGCGGATTCAAAGTTGTGAAGACAGATCCCGCTGCACGCGCTTGGCTGGAATTGAGCACGCTCTACATCACCGTCTATGCGGGAAGCGATGACAAGGCTCCTATCAGAGGATGCGGCATCTTGCACATCCTTCCTGAGGATTTCCTGAAGCAAATGACTACTCTTCGTGTGACGAACGCGCCAGACATGGCGCAACAGCTGGAGGCGATGAGCCGCTTTGGGCGATTCTTTGCAGGAGTATGTTGGGAGACTTACGGCGGTATCTTCGTGCCACCCGCCGTTTTCGAGCCGAATGCCCAGCCGCGCCAGAAGAGGCCCTTGAAAGTTTCCGCTCCCATTATCTATCCGTTCACCACCAGCGATGGAGTCGAGCTCCGCCTGACGCGCTATCAAGGAGGAAGTAAAGGCCCCGTAATCCTCTCGCACGGGCTCGGCGTCTCCAGCCTGATTTTTGCTATCGACACCATCGGCACCAATTTGCTTGAATACCTTTTCGCCGCCGGCTATGACGTATGGCTGCTGGACCTCCGGGTGAGCATCGCGCTGCCCGCCGCCGAATTGCAGTCGGACGGCGATGATGTGGCCACCAAGGATTACCCCGCTGCCGTGCAAAAGGTGAAGGAAATCACCGCTGCTTCGAGCGTGCAGTTCGTGGCGCACTGCTGGGGGTCGACCACGTTTACGATGGCCATGCTGTCGGGTCTCGAGGGCGTGCGGTCGGCCGTCTGCTCACAGGTTTCAACCCACATCGTGGCGCCGCGTTCGACACACCTCAAAACGGGCCTTCACATGGCGACTTTTCTGGATGGCATTCACATTGATTCGCTCACCGCGTATTCCGGCAAGCCTGAGACGCTGGTGAGCAAGGTCTATGACGACGGACTACAGATCTATGCCGATGCTCTCAAGCAGCGCTGCAAGAGCGCCTGCTGCCACCGCATTACTTTCATGTACGCGCCGCTTTATCAGCATCCACAATTGAATGATGCCACGCACAATACACTTCACGAGATGTTCGGCGTGGCGAGCATTCGTGCGTTCGAGCATCTTTCGCTGCTCACCAACAAAGGTCATCTGGTGGACTTCCACGGCAATGACGTATACTTGCCCCACCTCGACCGCATGGCGATTCCTATTTGCTTTATCCATGGCGCCGAGAACGAGTGTTTTCTCCCCGAAAGCACGGAAATTACCTGCAACCTTCTTAGTGCCAAAAATGGTTCGGCCTTGTATACACGGCACGTAGTCCCGGGCTACGGTCATATCGATTGCATTTTTGGCGAGCGGGCGGCGCAGGACGTTTATCCTTTCATCCTCAATCATCTGGAAAAAACCAACATGCGGACGGCAAGCGTGCAAAGCGCCTCGACGCGAACGTAAGGCGGCGATTTCACACCGCCGCCGGCTGGCGCTTTCATTGACCGGCCTTTGCACGTTTGATCCCAAGCTGAACGGTTAAAAGACAATCGGGCCCTATTACTTGTGGGCCAACCGGCAAATATGGCGCATATGAATTAGGAGGAACAAATTTGAGCGACCCTGCGGATTCTCAGATGTCTTCCCTCGAAACCGGAAATCACGAAACGGCTGGAATCCGATGGTTCCGGCGGGTCGTCTGGCTCAGCATCATTGTCAATTTGTGTTTTGCGCTGCCCGGACTGATCTACCCGGACCTTATCCTGACGACGCTCGGGCTGTCACCCCTCGAAAGCACGGTCTGGCTAAGAAACGCCGCCATGCTTGTCCTGGCCGTAAGTTTGTTTTACATTCCGGCGGCAATGTCTCCCTCCAAATACCCCGTCTTTGCCTGGCTCACCGTAGCTTCGCGTCTGATCGCCGCCGTTTTCTGGCTTCAGGTGGCAGCCTCCACGCCCGCACTCCGCCCGTATTTTTTCACCGACCTGAGTTTTGGGCTTGTGGAAGCTTTTCTGCTTCAAATAGGCTTTCCTCAGGAGCTACGGCTTAGTCTCGGCAGCATGGGCCGGGTCATCAAAGGATGGATTGCGGCCACGAGGAGCGGATTGCATTCAGGATTCGTCCGCGCGCTTATAGTGCTGGCGCTGATTTTGACGGCAGGTCTGGGATTGTTTGGATGGTACTTCCTGCTTCGTACTAAGCCGGACACGCAATTTGCTTCCGTGGAAGATCATTTCAAACACGGCGCGATCGGGCTCGGTCTGACCAATCGTATTCCCACCATTTTGTGGAAAACCATGCCCGTGATTTGCTCCGACAAGTTGCCAGGAGGCTGGCCTTCTCTCGGTTTTGTATACGAAAAGGGGAAAAACATTCCCGTCGGCATGTCCGAACGCTTCCAGGGCTTTCCGCAGCTTGAGCCCAATTGCGCCATGTGCCATACGGGGACTTATCGAAAAAGTCCAGGCGATGAAACCCACATCATGCTGGGATCCCCGGCGAATATGCTTGACCTTGAAGCCTTCCAGGATTTTCTATACGCATGTGCCGCGGATCCAAGGTTCACCGCGAATAATATCCTGAAGGAATATGAGAAAACAGAGCACATTTCATTTCTCCAGGCGGCAGCTTACCGTTATGCGATTCTTCCCTTCAGCCGCTATGGACTCCTGCAGCAACGGCAGGCTTACGCCTGGCAATTGACCCGGCCCCGGCAAGGGCCAGGGCGCACGGACACGTTCAATCCTACCAAGATCAATGTGTTCCATCTAGCTGACGATGGGTCGATCGGCACCACGGACCTGCCGCAAATCTGGGACCAGAGACCACGCGAGAAAATGTATCTGCATTGGGACGGCAACAACAACAACCTGATGGAGCGCAACTACGCCGCAGCGATGGCGATTGGAGCCACCTCGAAAAGCGTTATCCCCGCAAGCTTCAAGCGCGTCACCGATTTTCTGCTCGATCTTAAACCCCCGGCATTTCCTTTCCCGGTTAAGCAAGACGCGGCCTTGCGCGGCCAAACTATTTTCCAGCAGCAATGCGCCAGTTGCCACGCCTTTGGAGGGGCGAAAACTGGCACCGTAACTCCCATCTCTGTAATCGGAACTGACCGGCACCGGCTGGATTCCTTCACCTCTTCTCTAGTCGAGAAATTCCACTCCGTGAATGACCCGCCGTTCAAATTTGACGCCTACCGAAAGACGGATGGTTATAGCAATCTGCCCTTGGATGGCGTTTGGGCGCGAGGACCTTATCTGCACAATGGCTCGGTGCCAACCCTGTGGGACCTTTTGCAGCCGGTTGAGAAGCGGCCTCAGGCGTTTTATCGTGGCTGCAATCTTATTGACCCGGTCAAGGTGGGCTTCGTTTGCGAAACAGCGCAGAAAACCAACTTCCTCTATGACACCCATATTCCTGGCAACGGAAATACGGGACATCTCTATGGTACCGACTTGAAGGATCAGCAGAAATGGGACCTCATTGAATATATGAAAACCCTATAACGAGCCGCCAAACACGAGGCCGTGCGGCAGGCTGAACAACCCCGCACGCGGCGAGCACTGCCCCTGAACATCACGTCATACTTCCGTTTTCACTCCCCTATGGATCGTGGTAATCTCACTTCCTTTGACATGTCCAACTTGGCAATCTAGCCCGCCCTTCACTATGTTGCTAGACTAGGAGAAAGACTTCATGACATCCATTAACCGGCGGCAGTTCATGGCGGTTTCAGCAACTTCTCTTGTGGTTGCTTCGGCGGGCGAGATGCTCAGCAAAGTTCCCGATCAGGGCAAACCGTGGTACGCCACGATGCGGCGCTGCGGCCAGATCAACTTTAATGAGACCGATCCGCTCACTATGGACCCGGATGCCTGGATGGATTATTGGGCTTCGCTCAAAGTGAACGCCGTGTTGCTAAATGGCGGGGGAATAGTCGCTTTTTATCCTACCCAGACGCCTTACCAACATCGCAGCGAATTTCTGGGTTCGCGCGATCTTTTCGGCGAAATGGCAGCCGCGGCGCGCAAGCGCAATCTGCGCGTGGTCGCCCGCATGGATTGCAATTATGCCTATCAGGAGGCGCTCGATGCTCATCCTGAGTGGTTTGAGCGCAATCAGGACGGCTCAGTCCGCCGGGAGCCGGAATGTCCCTGGCTCTTTAAGACATGCATGTTCAGCGCCTATTTCACCGGCCAAATGCCGGCAATTTACCGGGAAATCAATCAGCGTTACGCGCCGGATGGATTCTTCACCAACGGTTGGCCAAGCACGGGGCCTCTGGAGGTTTGCTACTGCTCGAACTGCCGGAAGGTCTACCGCGAGCAGACGGGAGGTGTTCCACCGGAAACGACAGACGCGCAGAGCCCGGTCTACAGAAAGTATTACGACGTTTATATGGATCGCATCGCCACCGTCTGGAAACTTTGGAACGACGTGGCAAGGGAAAAGAACCGCGACTCCGTATACGTAGGCAATCTTGGGGGCGGACTTCGCACGGTAAAGGACGTGAAACGGCTCGGCGAAGTCGCGGCGTGGTTCAATGCGGATAACCAAGGCTTCCGAGGCAACAACGCTCCAATCTGGGGCTGCGCGGAGCAAGGGCGCGTGGCGCAATCCATCATGAAGGGGCGCACCATCACCAACGTGATTGGCGCCTACAGCACCAGCCAACCGATCTGGCGGCATACCAGCAAGCCTGCCGCCGAGCAGACGCTTTGGATGGCGCAGGCGGCGGCCAGCGGCATGGTTCCGTGGTATCACTGGCTGGGAGGCTCGCCGCTCGATAACCGATGGCGCTCCGCGGGCCGCGCCTTTTTTGACTGGCTTGCCGAAAACGAATCGCACTTTCGCAACAAGCGTTCTGTGGCCAACATTGCCGTGCTCTATCCTCAAAGCACCATCGCGTTCTACCGGTCTGACGGGGCCCGCGAACGGCGCCTCAACGGAGACGTTATCGACCCCGTCGATTATATCGAGGGCCTTTACTACGCTTTATTGGAGGGTCGCTTTTTATTTGACTTCATCCATCAGGAGAGCCTTACTCCCGAGTCGCTCAAACCCTACCGCGCCTTACTCATTCCGAACGCAGCCTATCTTCGGGATGCCGAATGCGAAGCGATCCGGCAATACGTAGCGTCGGGCGGGTCTATCCTCGCAACGTTTGAAACCTCCCGTTATAACGAATGGGGCGAACGGCGCGAAGACTTCGCCCTCTCGGACATCTTCGGTGTGAGCGTAGCGGGCGACGTGGTGGGGCCGGTGAGCAACAGCTACATGCGCATCGATCAGCCCCATCCTATCCTTGAAGGTTTTACGGGCACAGAAATACTTCCCGGACCGGAATTCCGCGTGGGGGTGAGCCACTTGAAAGCTGCATCGCTCAACCTCAGCGTCGTGCCTCGCTTTCCCGCTTTTCCACCAGAGATGGTTTACCCGCGCGTTCGGAATACGCAAGAGCCTGCGGCTGTATTCCGCCAGACAGGCGCTTCCCGAGTGGCGTATTATCCGGGAGACATCTCCCGCACCGCGTGGCGATCGGGCAATCCAGACTTGAGCCGGCTGCTTTCGAACTCCGTCAGATGGCTCCTCGGCGGAAGCCGGCCCGTGACTTCGGTTAAAGGCAAGGGGATGATAGAGCTTTTTGCGTGGGAAACAGAACCGGGATTCGCGCTGCATATTTTGAACTATACTAATCCATATATGACCCGCCCCTTTGTACGGGAATTTTATCCGATTGGACCGCTCCAAGTGGATTACTCCGCCCCCGAAGGCAGGAGGATCGCAAGTGTGCGTGCCCTCAGAGCCGGCCGCGATCTTGCATTTAAGCTGGAAGGTAAAACTTTGCGCTTTGAGATACCGAGCGTGAACGACTACGAAGTGATTGCCTTGACCTGAGGGACCTCAGTACTGGCCGCCATGAGACTCAATGAAAATACCCATCATCCGCCCTCGCACCTCGGGCACCATCTCCCCACTCCGGGAAAAGGGCGGCGAGCCCCTTACATGCCTTAACGGGCCTTGTTAACCAAATCCCTAAGAAAGCGTAATAGTGTCTGTAAGCGCCGGATTTCTCGCCTGGCCGCGATGCACGATGCTATTGAGGCCCTGGCGAAGCGGGGCCAGAAGTTGTAAACGCCAGCCCCCTGAGGGCTTTGCCTGCCGGTCTTTAACTATTAAATAAATAAAGGCCGGCGGTCGAATCCTGCAAGAGGCCGCCGCTATAGAGCCGAGGAGGTTAGACGCATGAGAAAGCGCATGAGCCGAAGG
This sequence comes from Terriglobia bacterium, assembly GCA_035945615.1. Classification (GTDB taxonomy): domain Bacteria; phylum Acidobacteriota; class Terriglobia; order UBA7540; family UBA7540; genus RH2-MAG17b. Next base: position 6,551 of record DASZAA010000171.1, on the reverse strand, counting down.
CTGGCAGTGATTTTTATCGTGATAGGACTCTGTGTTCCGGGTATTTTGAGCGCGCAGCAGGCGCCGCAGGCTCCCGAGGCGCAATCAAGGCCAAATCGAAAAGCGGCAAGAGCAGAAGCGCCGCCCGCCGCGACTCAGGCCAATGCCGACTTGGGCGCGGACATGGGGATAGATCAGGAAGCTATGGAGTCCACGCGCCGCGACTTCATGACGCTGATGCGAAATCATCCGCGCTTCTGGAGCGCCGTTCAGGCTGACCCTTCATTGCTGAGCGACCAGGAGTATGTGAATAGGGACCCCGTCTTGGCGAGCTTCTTTGCACGTCATCCTGAGATCGCGCGCGATCCGGATTACTTTATCGGATGGAGCGCCAACTTTCGCGATCGGGGAAATGAAGATTCATCCACCTGGAACATGTTTTGGCGGGATATCGCGCCCATGATCGTCTTCATGATTGTCCTCGGCGCGCTGCTTTGGTTTGTTAAAGTCGTGCTCGAAAACCGCCGCTGGTCACGGATGACCAAAATCCAGACCGACCTTCACAACCGGCTGCTGGAAAAATTCACGACCAACGAAGATCTCTTTGCCTATATGCAAACCGAGGCTGGAAAACGGTTTCTCGAATCTGTGCCCATCATTACCGATCCTGAGAGATCGCCAAGACTCAGCGCGCCCTTCGGGCGTATCCTATGGTCATTCCAGGCCGGCCTGATTCTTGCGCTGGCAGGCATCGGGCTGCTGGCAATCCGCGACCAATTTGAAGCCGCGGCGGGCGGACAAGCCTTGCTGGTGCTCGGCACGCTGGGCCTTACGATCGGCGCGGGATTCATCATTGCGTCAGGTGTTTCCTACGGCCTCTCCAGACACTTGGGCCTTTTTGAAAAGCTGACCGGCCCTAAAACGGCCAGACCGGGCTTAGGGGATGCACCCAAGAGCCTTTCGTAAACCGGGCTGTAGTGGGCGGCCCCTTGCAGGATTCAACTGCCGGTTTTTACAAAGGCCGGCGGTCAGAGGCCGCCGCTACAAGTGGCCGAGCACGTGTTTCAGTGTGAACCCTTATGCACGAACTAACTCTGACAGCGATTGAAGCGGCAGCAGAAGCTGAGACGGCTTTTCACATGGATGAAGATCGCTTCCGGTTGTTTCATGAGCGTACCGCCCGCAAACTGTGGGGTTATCTGGCACGCATCGCGGGCGATCCTGCGCTCGCCGACGATCTACTGCAGGAAACCTATTATCGTTTCCTGCGCGCCCGGCTTGCCGAAGACGATGAAGCGTATCTTCGGAACTATCTGTTTCGCATCGCAACCAATTTGGTGCGCGACCATTGGCGGCAGCAGAAAAATCAAAGGTCTCTTGTCCAACCACTCCGCGACGACACCGAATCGCCGGTGGACGACCGGACCGCCGAAAGGGTGCAGCAGCAGTCGGACCTCGACCGCGCGCTCAATAGGATGAAGCCGCGCGAACGCGAGATGCTGTGGCTTGCTTACGCGATGGGGTCAAACCACAAGGAGATTGCCGGAGTGCTCGGCATGAAGGCAGAGAGCATCCGCCTATCGCTTTTCCGCGCGCGGCGCAAGCTCGTCGCACTGCTCGGCGGATCGAAAGCGAGGTTGCGGGAGTAAAATGTAGCGGCAGCCTTACGCCACTACCTTCGTATTGCTAAATTGCGGCCAGACGCCGCTAGAGCACGTTCCTGGGGGCTGAAATCTGTAAGGAGCCACCGCAATAGAGGTGGATTGCGGAGACAATGTCAAAACCAATGAACACCACTTCATGCGACCAGGAAATCGAAGTCCTCCGCGCGGTGCACGCTGGCCGCTGGCCAGAAGCCATTGACCCTGCTCTGCGCGCGCACGCCGCCCAATGCCCCGTTTGCGATGAAGTCGTTTTGGTCGCCTGCGCTCTACTGGACGATGTTGGGACGGGAGCAGAAACGCATCCGCTGCCGTCAGCTTCCCTGGTGTGGTGGAAAGCCCAGTTGCGCGCGCGGCGCGAAGCGGTTGAGCGCGCTTCCGAACCTATTGTTATTTTTGAGCGGGTTGCCTATGCCTTGGGGTGTCTGGCGCTGCTTGGCGTCTCGCTTTGGCAGCGGACGCGCATTGAGAACTGGTTGGATAGCCTTGGTTGGTTCAGCACATTCCCCTATCAAACGTATGCCCGAGGTCAGGAATTCCTCGCCACAGCCTCGTTGTTCACTCTTTGGGTTCCAGAGTGGACGGCCATCCTTGCCGCAGCCGCCGGGATCCTGGTGATCACCTTCGCTCTCCGGCTGGCCTTGGCCGACGAGTGAACGTTGTAGCGGCGGCCTCTGGCCGCCAGAATTCCGGCACTCAAAGAGGACCTCTGCGCAAGCGTTGTCATTATGTAACTCTCAATAGCCCTGTGGCCTCTCGCCGGGTTAAATGCAAACCACACAGGTAGAAGACCTCTCTGCGCTACAAGTTTGCGCCGGTTGCTAATGAAACAAAAAGGAAGACGCATAAGCGAGGGCGCAGCCCATTAGGCAGCCGGCCACGACATCGCTCAGGAAGTGCATCCCGAGAATGATTCTTGAAGCCGCGATGCTAAGGGCGCAGAAGATGAGGAAGGCCATGAGATCAGGATATCGAAGCCCCACGGAGATCGCGACGGCGAAGGCTGTAATCGTATGCCCGGATGGGAACGAGAACTGATCGGGGGGAAGAATGACGGCCCAACAATGCCGTTCCAAAACACACGGCCTCTTCCTGCCGCTAAGCCGCTTGAGCAACCGGAAAAGAATAATCCCCATGCCGGCCGCCACCGCCGCGGAGCCTGCGGCCTGGCGCCCGTCAGAACCGCCGAACACCAGAAGGATGATTCCGAGCAAATACCATAACCATCCGTCGCCCGCCCGGGTGGAATAGATCATCCACAGACGAATCCATCGGGGCGCGCGCCACCGGTGGACCTTCCGCATCAGGCGGTGGTCACGCCGCTCAATGTAGCTTCGGATAACTTCGCTCGGCGCCATATCGAAGCCTCGCCTATACGCTGCTCAGTGGCTGGCGGATGCTGTTTTTATCCCACAAGCAATCTTCGGTGGAGATGGTCTTCCAACGGCGCGCAAACGCTGCCTCTTTGCAATGGTTTACAAGAGTAAACACCGGAATAAGCAGGGCAAGTGGCGTGAAAAGCCCCAAGTACGGCCGCTCGCGGATCGCGCTGCCCATGATCAGGACGGCGTCGCGTGTTAATTTCCAATAACCTCCTGAGTGCCCCCCCGCGCGCGACCGGCCCATCCGCAAGCCTTCAAAGAACTCAGCCTTATTACGCGCCCCTGGAACCAGAGTGTAGGCGGACCCCGCTGAGGTTAGTGTGTGGGCGTCGCTGCCGCCAAGGCAAGCTTTGTGCAACCGGTGGGCGAACTTTGCCGCCTGTCCATTATTCGAGACGAGCAGATGCCCATTGAGAGTTTCTAGGGCAGGAAAGCGGGATGCAAACCAAACAAAGTCCTCCCAGGCTCGTTTGCCCGTGATAGTGGAGAACGGGTGGTTCACGCTAAAAAACAGGTTTTGTTCCTCCAGATAAGCGAGAAGCGAAGCTAAATCTGTCCGGCGCCGATGGATTTCAATATGCTGCCGCTCCGCCAGATCGTAAACGCCCAAGTGCAATTCGTTGCCACTGGGCATGAGGCATGTCACTTCCTCGCTCAAGAAAAAGCCTGGCTTCCCGCGCAGCGTTTCCCCACCGTCGATAGAGTCGTGATCGGTAAGAGTGATAAGGTCCAGTCCACGCCGTCGCAACGTGTCGTAGACTTGCTCTGGCGGACTATAGCACTCTCGGCAGACGCTACCGAGACCATAGGACGAGAGCAGAGGCCCTGAATGAATCGAATGAACATGCATGTCGCATTTCATACTATTTTCATCGCATGTCCAAGTTGCACATAAATGAAAGAAAAAAGAAGAGTTGCTGCAAACTCAAGAGATTAACCGAGGTGTGATGTGTCTTTCATGCTGACTTAACATAAGACCACTAATCTCACGGCATGGGCGCTTCCATGAAGCGGCTCGTCCTGGTGGTCTTCGATGCAGGAGGCGGTCATCGCGCCGCGGCGCAAGCTCTGACTGCGGCAATTGAACAAGAAGGGAGACCCTGGCAGGTTGAACTTTTGAATCTGCAAGAGGTATTAGACCCGCTGGATCCTATACTGCGGCTCACAGGACTGCGAATCCAGGACTTCTATAACCTCATTTTAAAAAGCGGCTGGACGCTCGGCGCGTCCCAACTTCTGCGCGTTCTCCATGCCGCCATCCGCTATGCTCATCCCCAAATTGTAGATCTGCTCAAAAAGTGTTGGGAGAATAGGCCTTTAGACCTGGTGGCATCTTTGATCCCACACTTCAACGCCTCGATTTATGAAAGTCTGGTGTTGCATTCTCCTGGAACGCCTTTTGTCACCATCCTGACCGATCTGGCCGATTACCCACCTCACTTCTGGATTGAACGCCAGGAGCAGTTCTTCATCTGCGGCACTGAGAAAGCGGCCGCGCAAGTCCACGCTTGCGGCCACTCGCCAGACCGAGTCTTTCGCACATCGGGAATGATTCTGCATCCACGGTTCTACGAACCCTTTTCCAGGGATCGCGCCGCTGAGCGCCAAGGCCTTGGCCTCGAGCCTGACTTGCCAACGGGCCTCATTCTCTTTGGAGGCCACGGGTCCCGAGCCATTCTGGAAATCGCCGGCCGGCTAGATAAATCTTCATTGCCCCTGCAATTGATCGTGATCTGCGGACGCAATCGGCGACTCGTTGAAGAGCTGCAATCGCGCCGGTCGAGCCACCCAATATTTATTACCGGCTTCACGACCAACGTTCCTTACTACATGCACCTCGCAGACTTCTTCATCGGCAAGCCTGGACCGGGAAGCATCAGCGAGGCTGTTGCGTTGAACCTGCCCGTGATCGTCGAATCGAATTCGTGGACTCTTCCGCAGGAACGTTATAACGCGAAGTGGGTCGAAGAAATGGGGATTGGCGTGGTAACAGGACACTTCCGGCAAATCGTCAGCGTGGTCGAGGGGTTAATTGAGCCGGCGGCGTTTTTGCGATTTAAATCGAACGTCACATCTCAATATAACAAGGCCGTATTTGAAATTCCGGATATGCTCGGCAAGATTATAGACTCCGTACGAAAACCTGACTCTAGCCCGGAGCCTCCCGGTGTTTATGAACCGGAAAACGACCGCCCTTATTATTCCTCATCGCGCAAAGACTAATGGTGCACAAAAATTGGTGTCCCGCCGTCAATTACCGCTCCCCTTCCAGGCGTTAGGAACGCGAGCCACGAGTTTACCGACATTGCTGTAAACAACGACTTCTTCATCTGTGCATCGAACGTCCCCAATCCCTTTTACTTCAGGGGGAGTCTGCGCCAAGAAGGCGAAATATTCTATCGTCTTGCGGCCGCACGCCGGGACACAAACGAATGTCTCGGTATCGTAAAGATTCCCTTGGCGGAAAGTATCTCTTCGCGTGGAAGGAACCGGCGTCGTGCCGAATTCCAATCCGCGCGTTTCGGTCCTTTTTTGCCACGGCACGGCGCGGATCGCACGGTTTTCCTCCCACACCGCTACCCAAGGAAAGTCTTCGCGCCGGAAGCAGTAACCAATCAGCAGCCGGTGCTGGGTGTTCAGCGCGGCAACGTAACCCCAGTCCCTTCGCGGATCAATCAGCGTGGAGGCCACAAAACCCGCACCCTTGCGAATGAGCACGTTTTCGAGATTCGTCGGCTCTCCAGAGCGGGCGGGAGCCAAGGGCCAGCGAAATTTTCTCCCGAGTGCAAGCAATGATTTGCCGCCGCCGTAATCAAGCGGAAAGGTGATTCCGCGAGTGCCTGGAACGGATACCTTCGTCTCGCGGCTGGAAAGAAACGGCGGTCCGAGCGTGACGTGCTGCACCCAATGAAAGAAGTGGTCGCACTTTTTTTCGTTCTGGACGGTTTCCCTAAAGGTGACCACGGGCTGATCCTTCCGCAGGGTGATTTTGCGATGGAACCGCAGACCCGCGGCCGGCAAGCGAACCGATAACGTGATCGTTACGTGGCCGCCTGAAACGCTCTGGCTGATTTTGCTCCAACGCAGGCTTGGAGCTTCACCGTGCTGTGAAAGACCCTGCTCCGCCTCTTCCGGCGAGGGCGGCCCGAAATAGTCCAGGCAGATGTTGTGACCGGCAATCCCCGAAAGCAGTTTCCCTTCGAGAAGAGGCCCGTAACGCGCCGCGTCAACCTGTGACCGGTAGCGAAAGGGATCGGTCGTCTTCCAGGGCGGCGTCCACAAAGGATTCACCGTAGGCCGACCCCCGCTCCCTGTGAACCGGAATTCGGCGATGTGGCCTCCTCCAGTTAACGTAACCAACTCGGCCAACCCATTCCCTAGCCGGAAGGCGCTCCGCCCGTGCCACAATTCCTGATGGCAAAATAAAGCGCTGCCCGGTCTTGCGCGATTTGCCTGTGCTTTCATGTGCCTCTGATGATGCAATCTTCTAATAGAGCCGGCCTGGATTATCCATGTACCGGCTGCCCTT
>DASZAA010000170.1:0-11467 GCA_035945615.1 Terriglobia bacterium | reverse complement strand
GGGCGCATCCGCGACAGACAAATTAGTGCTGCTCAGTTGGAACCAGAACCTGCTCTACCCCGGCGGCCGGCGTGCTCAGGAAATCTTTTACCAACCCACCCTGCGCTTGCCCGAGGGCTGGCAGTACGGCACGGCTCTGCCTGTGGCCGCGCATTCTGGCAACCAGCAGGTTGAATTCAAGCCAGTCGCGCTGAACCGCTTGGTGGATTCACCCGTGATTGCCAGCCAATACCTGCGCGTGGTTAATCTGACGCCTCCCGGCGAGCCGATTCACCATGAGATGGACGTCGCCTCGGACGACGAAGCTTCGCTCGATATTACACCGGAGGAGGTGCAGGACTATACTAATTTAGTTGCCCAAACGTGGGCGCTTTTCGGCACGCGCCACTATCGTGATTATCATTTTCTGCTCACCCTGAGCGACCATGTCGCCCATTTTGGTCTGGAGCATCACGAATCCGACGATAGCCGTACCGGCTCGGACTTTTTCTCCGATCCTGACTTGGGCTTGCTCGAAGGCGATCTATTACCTCACGAGTTTGTCCATTCATGGAATGGCAAGTTCCGTCGTCCCGCTGACCTGAGCCCACCCTATTACGATGATCCAATGAAAGGAGATCTGCTATGGGTCTATGAAGGACTTACAAATTACCTGGGTGATTTACTCGCCACGCGAAGCGGCCTCTGGACTCCGAAGCAGTACCGCGAATATCTGGCAGCCGATGCCGCTATGGAAGGATCCGGCCGCCCAGGACGCACATGGCGCCCGTTGCAGGATACGGCAGACGCAGCGCAAGTGTTGTATTTTGCGCCCGATGAGTGGACAAACTGGCGGCGCACAGTCGATTACTATTACGAAGGCGATCTCCTCTGGCTCGAGGTCAATACCACGATTCGCAGCTTGACACACGGCCAAAAATCACTGAAGGACTTTTGCCACCTCTTCTACGGCGGGTCGAATAACGGGCCTCAGCTCAAAACTTACACGTTTGACGACGTCGTGAACGCACTCAATCAGATCGTGCCCTACGATTGGGCCGGATTTTTTCACAAAAGACTCGAATCAACCTCGCCCGAGCCGCCCCTGGGCGGGATTGAGGCGGCCGGGTGGAAAGTGGTCTATACGAACGAGGAGTCCCAATATGAGAAGGCTCATGAAGCCTCGCACCATTCAGTAGAGGTCCCGTACTCGATTGGCCTTGTCCTGCAATCGGATGGGGACATTCTGGACTCCATCGTCGGGTCGCCGGCTTACAATGCGGGAATTTCCGCCGGCATGAGACTGGTTGCTGTAAACGGCCAGGCATTTACGGCAAGCGTTTTGCGCGCCGCGCTTGAGGCGGGCAAGAACAGTTCCCAGCCATTGCAATTGCTGGTGGAAAATGACGACTACTATAAAACCTATTCAATCAACTACCACGGCGGCGAGCGATATCCACATCTGGTGCGCATCGAGGGCAAGCCTGATTTGCTGGATAAGATTTCACAACCCCTGCCAGTACACGAATGAGGACGCAGTGAAGGTTCCATGAAGTTCAGGGGCAAGGGCCAATCAGACGCTGCGGCTTGATGCCGCCACGATGTGAGAAGGTAAACCCGTCGCAATGCCTTGCATTCAAGTCGCTACCCACTGGCCAATCAGCTTGACGCCCATTTCGCTTGTACGCTAATTTCAATGGAGGGCCGGTTGCGAGGGAAAGGCCCTCTTCTCTCGGTCCCTGCCGCAAGCAAATCGCTCAACTTCAAGCCGCGCAGGATGATTGGAAAGTGTTTCTATGCTGCCGTCACAGGAATCTTCGTTGTATGCCCTTACCCGCGATCTGGTAAACATTCAGTCGATCACCGGCTCGGAAGGCGATTGCTGCGCCTTTCTGGCAGATTATCTGAATAAAAGAGAATGGAAGGTTGAGTCTATTCCCGTTTCAGAAGGACGATTCGACGTTTTCGCTTATCGGGGGCATCCTGAGATCGTGCTCAGCACGCACCTCGACACCGTGCCGCCGTTTATTCCGGCAAAGGAAGATTCTGAATTCATTTACGGGCGGGGATCGTGTGACGCCAAAGGCATTGCCGCGGCTGAAGTAACGGCCGCCGAGTTGCTAGTGAATGAAGGCATCCAGAATTTGGGCCTACTGTTCCTAGTGGGCGAGGAGATTATGAGCGATGGCGCGTGCGCTGCCAATCAGACGCCGCGCGGTTCCCGATACATCATCAATGGCGAACCCACATGCAATAAGATGGCTTTTGGGACGAAAGGCATCCTGCGGGTAGACGTTTGCACGCGCGGAAAGATGGCACACTCCGCATATCCCCATCTCGGCGAGTCCGCGATCGAAAAGCTCTTGGATATTTTGGCGGACGTCCGCCGAATCTCATTACCTGTAGATGAGGTGATGGGGCAATCTACGCTCAACATCGGCGTGATCTCCGGGGGCTGCGCGGCTAATGTAATCCCTGGTGAAGCCCGGGCGCAACTGCTCTTTCGCACCGTGCCGCAACCGGGAGGGGCTGCGGCGCTGAAGTCAAAAATCGAAGGCATCTTGCAAGGACGCTGCGACTTTGAATTTGTCCGGGATACTCCCGCGCTGAAGCTCGGAACGCTCGATGGATTTGATACCGAGGTTGTCGCCTTTTCGACCGACTTGCCCTCGCTTACCGCCTGGGGAGAACCGTTTCTGCTGGGTCCGGGATCGATTCATGTCGCTCATACGGATCATGAATGCGTTCGCAAAGCAGACTTGGTCGCGGCCGTTGATCTCTACTGCCGGATAGTGCGGTTGCTGAAGAAGCGCGGCTAGCATCTTCGCCCATTGAGTTACTTGAATAGTACGGGGTGTTCCACCGGGCACGTTGGATTGAGATTCCTAGAAAGGTGCACGTTATCAATCATGAAGAAAATTGAAGTTGGAATTCTTGGCGCCACGGGCATGGTAGGGCAGCGTTTCGTAAGCTTGCTCGAGAATCATCCGTGGTTTAAATTAAGCTGGCTCGGCGCGTCGGATAAGTCCGCCGGCAAAAGTTACGCAGAAGCCTGCAACTGGCGGCTGCGTGCGCCCATGCCTGAAACCGTCCGCGCCATGCAAGTGCACGAGTGCCGGCCCGGTGGAGCGCCGCAATTGCTCTTTGCCTCGCTCGATTCAAAAGCAGCGGGACCTGTAGAAAAAGAATTCGCCGAAGCGGGCCATGTGGTTGTCTCCAACTCTTCCTTTTACCGGATGGACGAAGATGTTCCTTTGCTCATTCCAGAAGTGAACCCGGACCATCTGGCGCTCACGCGCATTCAGCGCACAAAGCAGCGATGGAAAGGCATGATTGTCACTAACCCAAATTGCACTACGGTAGGTTTGGTCATGTCACTTGCTCCGCTGGAAAAAGCTTTTGGAATTGAAAAGGTCTTCATGACGAGTATGCAGGCCGTGTCAGGAGCGGGATATCCCGGCGTGCCTACGCTTGACATCATGGGTAACGTGATCCCGTTCATTTCGGGCGAGGAGGAAAAAGTTGAGGAGGAGACGCAAAAGCTGCTTGGGAAATTCACGCCCGCGGGGGTGCAGCCGGCGCCGATGCTGGTGAGCGCGCATTGCAATCGCGTACCCGTTGAAGACGGTCATACAGAATCGATTTCGATTTCGCTTCGCGGCAAGGCCTCAAAGGAAGACCTTATCGAAGCATGGCGCAAGTTCCGCTCTGTGCCGCAGGAGCGTGATCTGCCCTCAGCTCCAGCGCATCCAATTGTGGTGCGCGACGAGAAGGACCGCCCACAGGTGAAATTCGACGTCGACGCAGGGCGCGGGATGTCTACCGTGATTGGGCGCGTGCGCGCGTGCCCCGTGCTCCAGTTTAAATATACGGCCCTCAGCCATAATACTATTCGCGGCGCAGCCGGCGCGGCCTTGCTCAACGCAGAGTTGATGAAGTCGGAAGGTTATCTTGATTAACCGGCTCATGAGGAATTAAAGCGATTTTGCCTTGCGGTTTCTTCGCGCCTCGGCGCCTTTGTGAGAGGAATTGGATTCTTCTTTACAGGCTGCGGTGATTTTATGCCAGACTCCTCCAATCCGCGACATCTGGCCATCGCCCTTCTTGGGCACGGGAAGATGGGCAAGGCCATCGAGTCACTCGCCCCGCAGCGCGGCTTTGATGTGAAGCTGATTCTCGACGAATTTTCCAACCGCGATTATGAAGGCATCACGCCTGCAAACTTCAGCGGCATTGACGTTTGCATTGACTTCACCACCCCGGAAACGGCAGTTGAAAACGTCCGGCGCGTAGCGGCGCTTGGCTGTGATCTGGTGGTGGGCACGACGGGATGGCACGAGCGGCTGGAAGAGGTTCGCCAAATTGTCAACCAGGCAGGCATCGGCATGGTTTACGGCCCGAACTTTTCCATCGGCGTACAACTTTTCTACCGGGCCGCGCAAGCTGTCGCACATGTGTTCAAGGACTACACCGCTTACGAGTCTTACATTGCGGAGTCCCATCACCGCTTCAAAAAGGATGCTCCCTCCGGGACAGCCATTGAGCTGAAACGCCGGGTGCAATCGGTCCTCGGCTCGCGCGATCTTCCAGTGAGCAGCGTTCGCGGCGGCTACATTCCTGGCGTTCACGAATTGGTTTTTGATTCCGAAGCTGACACGGTGATTGTGCAACACACCGCCCGCGGCCGGCAGGGATTCGCCGAGGGCGCGCTTTATGCTGCCCGCCGGGTGATGGGTAAAAAGGGGCTGTTTAATTTCGCTGAAATCGTAGAATAGAATAACTGGGAAAGGAGAATCCCATGACAATTCAAATCAGGGGTTGCGGCACGGCTCTGGTGACGCCGTTTAAGCGCGATGGCACAATCGACGTCGATTCGCTGTGCAAGCTCGTGCAGTTTCAACTGCGAGATGGTATTGACTTCCTCGTCCCCTGCGGAACCACCGGGGAAACTCCGGCGCTCGAGAAACAAGAATACTTGGGCGTGATCCGGGTGGTGGTTGAGGAAACTGCGGGCAAGGTGCCCATCGTCGCCGGAGTTGGCGGAAACAATACCCGTCACGTGTGCGACTTGGCGAAAAGCGTAAGTGGTCTGGGCGTCCAGGGAATCCTTTCCGTCGCGCCTTACTACAACAAGCCTACGCAAGAGGGCCTCTTCCAGCATTTTGCGGCCATTGCCGAAGCGTCTGAGTTGCCGGTGATCCTTTACAACGTGCCCAGCCGGACGTCATCCAACATTGAGCCTGCCACGGTTGAACGTCTCTCCAAGGTGCCCAACATTATTGGCATTAAAGAAGCATCGGGGAGTATCGTGCAGCAGTTGGAACTGATCAATCGAGTAGACGCCTCCTTCGCGGTGCTTTCCGGGGACGACTCGTTTACATTGCCGCTGATGTCCATTGGCGGCGCTGGCGTGATTTCCGTCGTGTCGAATCAGATTCCCGGCCCGATGAGCCAGCTCACGCGATTGCTTCTTGAAGGAAACTACGCGGAGGCGCGGAAGCTAAATGCGAGGCTTTTTCCACTCATGCAGGCGAACTTCATTGAGACCAACCCCATTCCGGTTAAGGCAGGGCTCGCCATGATGGGCATGATTGAAGAAGTCTATCGCCTTCCCATGGTCCCCATGCGGCCTGAAAATCGCGCCAAGCTGGAAAAGGTGATGGTGTCCACCGGGCTGCTAAAGGCAAAACCGGCCTGAGCGCCGATTTTGCCTTTAGCGCAGCTCAAAGTCGGACCTTCTGTTAAGCGAGGGTTTTTAATCGCAGGCTCAAACGGGACTTGTACCTTGCAGCGGTATTGCGGTGCAGGATTCCCTTGTGAATCGAATGATCGATCAGCGCGAAGACGGGAGGCGCGAGCGACTGCGCGGCCGTTTTGTCTTTCGCGTCGATGGCGCTCCGTAGTTGCCGGATCTGATTGCGCAGGCGCGACCTGTGCGCACGGTTCTGCTCGGTTCGCGCGGCGGTTTGTTTGATGCGCTTTAAAGCTGATTTATGATTAGCCACTCATCCTCCCTGGAACGCAACTTCCTTTTATCATTATAGTTAGAGATCGCTTCAGCCGTCAAGGCAATCCATGCGACAACGCGTCACTTTGGAAGCTGGCGGCAAGTCATTACCGGATTTTTCCGCGCGCGGCAATGCGCCACGACCCGCTGACTTCTCCGCGCCTTGCCAGGAAAAGCTCGTCGTGCATATTCACGCAGGTGCAGATGTGGTTTGGGATCAAGGTCAGTACATCGCCTACCTTAAAAGTGCGGCGCGCGCGGGATATGTCCACGTGACCATGTTCTTCATTCAGCTTAAAAAGCCTGGCCTCCGGCGCTTCCACCACCCGTCCATAGCCTTCCTTAGGCCCGAAGCCGAGCAGGTCTGAAGAAAGCGTCTTCGACCCCGCGTCCAGCATCATGCGTCCCGGCACCGCAGTGGAAATGACCGTCGTCACCACTCTAGCCGCACAGTCTTCGAGCGCGCACAGCCCCTGGTAATAGGTGTTGAGATCGTTATAAACGTAGGTTCCAGGCCTTATTTCTGTAACACCCTTGATTTCGTGGGACAGCCATGCCGATGGCGTGGAGCCGGCGGAAACGATCTCTATCGGGATGCGCGCCTCCTCAAAACTCCGGATTGCAATTTCCACCGCCGCGCTCACGCGCCGCGCTTCCGCCGTGCGCGCTTCTGCCGCGCCCCCGATGTTGCCTGGATAGGTCATCAATCCTCGGAATTCCAGCCCCGGCAGGGCGCGCACGATCTCAGCGAGTTTGACGCAGTCAAGCCCGGGTGCAAGCCCGCAGCGATGAAGGCCCGTATCGAATTCCACCAGCACGCCGAAAGTGACTTTCTGTGCGGCCGCGGCTGCGGAAAGCTCGCTTGCCGTGACCTCCGAGTCGAGCGAAAGAAGAATGCGCCGCGAGCGCGCCAGTTCCGCCAAGCGCCGCAGCTTTTCCGCCCCATAGATCGGATAGGCCACCAGCATCTCCGCGGGTTCAGCGGCAGCCATCACTTCGGCCTCGCCCGTCTTTGCCACCGTCAGGCCCACCGCCCCGCGCGCGAGTTGCATCCGCGATACCTCAAGCGTCTTATGAGTCTTTGTGTGCGGACGCAGCCCCAAGCAGTGCTCACGGCAATAGCGCGCCATGCCGTCTAGGTTGCGCTCAAGCACATCCAAATCCACCACCAGCGCGGGTGTAGAGAGCTGATCGACTCGCATACGCCTCCGAAAAGGAGATAATACAACGAATGGGCGCAGGTTCGCGCCGGCACCACCCCGCTGCCCCATCTCGTGTTTCGGCCGTGTTTTCGAATTGACCGGCGAAACTACCCCCTGGCCCGTGTTGCGGCGCCCTTTGTCGCATTTGTCTAAACTCCGCGCCAAGGTTATGATGAAATTCCGCTATGCCCAAAAACTGGAGGGAAATGGCGGCGCGCGTGGCCGCAATGAAGTCGGATGAGTTGCGAACGCGCCTCCGCCAGGAAGCCGCCAAATGGATTGACAGAATTACCTATGGCGCAGGCATCGACGCCGCGGCACGGGAACTCAGCTCGGCAGCGGGCGCCCGGAAACCAACCCGGAACGCGGCGCGGATGGGCGATGCCGCATTATCCTCGGGCCGTTTTTACTTCGAGACGCGCGACGTTTTGGAAATCCTGGCGCTCTTGCGCGAGCGATTCCCCGCCGAATGCGAAGCGGCCATTGAGCGCGCGAATCTCATTTTACGTCATCAATTTGATGTCCTTGGCTTTCAGGGATTAGATTACGGATCGGCCATCGATTGGCGGCTCGATCCGGTCAGCGGCAAGCGCGCGCCCAACCGGCCGTGGTACAAGATCCGTTTTTTACAATCGGACGAAGTGGGCGATCATAAAATCACTTGGGAAATTAATCGCCATCAGCAGCTCGTTACGCTGGCAATAGTTCATCTGCTTACGGGGGAGAGCCGCTATCTTACCGAACTGCTCGATCAGTGGCGCGCCTGGCGGAAACAAAACCCCTACCCAATCGGCATCAACTGGGCCAGCAGTCTGGAAGTGGCCTTCCGCAGCCTCGCGTGGCTTTGGGTAGGACACCTTCTCGCTTCCAGCCCCGGAGCGCCAAAAGCCTTTCAGCATGAGATCGCGCGCGCGCTGGCGTTGAGCGGCCGCCACATCGAGCGGTATCTTTCCACTTATTCTTCGCCCAACACCCATCTGCTTGGAGAGGCGGTGGCGCTTTTCTCGATTGGAACGCTCTGTCCCCGCTTCCGGTCCGCGCCGCGATGGCAGCGTCTCGGTTGGCAAATCGTGCTTGATGCGTCTGCGAAGCAAGTGCAAGCCGATGGGATGCACTTCGAGCAATCCGTTTATTATCACGTTTACGCGCTCGACTTTTTCCTGCACACTCGCATTCTGGCGGCTCGCAATGGTATCGCAATCCCGGACGCCTTCGATCAAACCATTGAACGAATGCTCGAATTGCTGGCCGGCATCTCGCAAGCAGGTGTCGCCCCCCGCTTCGGCGATGACGACGGCGGACGCGTGTTTAACCCGCAGCGGAATCGCAGCGAGCACCTGCTTGATCCGCTCTCAACCGGTGCTGTGGTTTACAACGACTCCGGCCTCAAGGCGGCGGCAGGCAGCTTCAAAGAGGAAACGCTGTGGCTGTTGGGGCCTGAGGGCGCGCGGCGGTTCGATGCGCTAGATGCAACTCCGGCACCCATTGCATCCCAAGCGTTTCGCTCGAGCGGCCTTTACGTGCTGGCCGGGGAAGGTCCGCAACTTACGCAAACGGACGGGACAATGGAGGCATCTGCAGCAGGTTCTCAATCACACAATACAATCGAAAAAAACCATTATCAGCTCGTGATCGACGCTGGTCCGCAAGGGGCCGGAAACTCAGGACACGGCCATGCGGACGCCCTCAGCCTGCATCTCTCCGCAAACGGCAGTGAGTGGTTGATTGATCCAGGAACATTCCGTTACGTTCCCTCCGCGAGCGGTGACGGCTCCGGTCGTAACCGTTTTCGCGGCACCGCGGCGCACAACACGCTGCTCGTCGATGGACTCGATCAGGCGGAGCCCCTAGGGCCGTTCATCTGGGGGGCGCTGCCTGAAACAGAGGCAAGGCTGTGGGCAACCGGCGAGCATTTTGATCTCTTTTGCGGAAACCACCGCGGCTACCAGCGCCTCGCCTCGCCCGTAATCCATCATCGCTGGGTTTTCGGTTTGAAATCCGAATTCTGGCTGGTGCGCGATGTGGCGGAGGGCAATGGCGAACACGACCTGGAAATCTCATGGCATTTTTCACCAGGTTTTACAGCCTTATATACTCCTCCTGGATTTACGTTAATGAGCATCCACAGCGGCGCAGGCTGGCGCGGGCTGGCGCTCGCGCCCGTGGAAGCGCATGGCTGGTCGCAGGAAGTGCGCCGGGGCCAGGTCTCGCCCGCTTATGGGGTTGAAGATCCTGCTCCGGTGGTCCGCTTTGCCGCCCGCACGCAGTTACCTGCCGATTTCGCAGTGATCCTCCAGCCGGTCGTTATAGCGCCTGAAAGGTTGGGAAAGTTTACCCGGAGCATGGGCGAAGATGCCGTAAGTTATCGCTACCAAACTGGCAATGGCCTGCATCTCTTCTTTTTCTCCGACAGCGGCCGGCCTTGGGCAATTGATGGATGGAAGAGCGATGCGCGATTTGTCTATATTGGTGAAGAGGGGAAAAAACTGCGCATGGCGTTTTGTTCCGGGACCTTTCTGGATGCGACCGGACAGTGCATCTTGACTTGTGGTCGTCCGGTTGAGCGGTGCGAGATTTCCGGGTCCAAAGTGCTGTGCTCTGACCCGCAAGCGGTGATCGATTTTAAGCCTGAGCGGATGCGCGCCGCATTCGAAGCAATGGCAGGCGCCCTGTAGCGACGGCCGAAGCCTGTTAGAGGCCACCGCACCAACTGCATCGGAATTTTATATGTGCGGAATCTGCGGAATATTTAACTTCGACCGTAATGACCCGGTGAGCGCGGACACGCTTGGAGCGATGAATAGCCGCATCATTCATCGCGGTCCCGACGATGAAGGCTTTTACGTGGCGGGAAATATTGGCCTCGCCATGCGGCGCCTGAGCATTATTGACCTGAGCGCGGGCCATCAGCCCATGAGCAATGAAGATGGCACGCTCTGGATCGTTTTCAACGGCGAGATTTACAATCATCAGGAACTGCGCCCCGGTCTCGAAGCGCGCGGGCATCGCTATCAGACGCACAGCGACACGGAAACCATCCTTCATCTGTACGAAGAATACGGGAAAAATTGTCTTGACCACCTGCGCGGCATGTTCGCATTTGCCATCTGGGATACGCGCAGCCGCCGCCTTTTCTGCGCGCGCGACCGTTTGGGCATCAAACCTTTTTACTACCGCGCTGACCCATCCCGCTTTCTCTTCGGGTCAGAGATTAAGACCATCCTGGCGCATCCCGCTGTGAAAGCGGAATTCAACCGCACCGTTCTTCCCGAATATTTGGCTTTCGGCTACCTCTCGGGCGAAGAAACCTTTTTCCGCGGCATTCGCAAGCTGATGCCGGGACATTGGCTCGAATTGGACGAGAGTGGCAATGCGAAGATTGAGCGTTACTGGGATCTCGCCGTTCCAGAAGCGGCAGAGGCTCGCCCCCGTTCATACTATGTTAAAACTTACGGTGAAATGCTCGAACAGGCCGTTTCAAGCCATTTGATGAGCGACGTCCCGCTCGGCGTATTCCTGAGCGGCGGTCTCGATTCGAGCGTTGTCGCGTCGCTGACCACCAAGCTGCGCCGTTCTCCAATTGAGACGTTCGCGGTGGGCTACGCGGAATCAGCCTATAGCGAATTGCCGTATGCGCAGGAAGTGGCGCGTCACATCGGGTCCATCCATCATGAAGTGAGAGTGAGTTGGAATGACTTCATGGAATCGCTGCCTAAGCTGATTTGGCATGAAGATGAACCGATTGTGTGGCCTTCGAGCGTGCCGTTGTATTTCGTGGCCAAGCTCGCCCGTGAACGCGTGAAAGTGGTCCTGACTGGGGAAGGAAGCGATGAAACGCTGGCTGGTTACACGCGCTACGCCTGGACGCTGTGGAACGCGCGTTTCGACCGTATTTATCGTGGCGTGGTTCCGGGCGCATTGCGGAGATTCATGCGAAATCGCGTGGATGAGCCAAAGGGCTTGCCGCTTGCGCTGCAACGCCGCCTGCGGCACACCTTCCTCGCGCGCGACGGAGCCTCCTGGCCCTCTTTTTACTTTGACAATTTTTATTCGGTCTTTACCGCTGACGCGCAGTGCGAGTTGCTTTCGGAAAGCTCAAATGCCGCCCCGGACGCGGCGTACCGTGACGTGCTGGCCGTCTGGGAAAACTCGCCCGGTGATTTGCTTCACCGCCTGCTCTATACGGACATCAAAACTTATCTTGTCGAACTCCTCATGAAGCAGGACAACATGAGCATGGCGGCTTCAATCGAAAGCCGCGTGCCGTTTCTTGATCACG
>DASZAA010000169.1:0-5818 GCA_035945615.1 Terriglobia bacterium | reverse complement strand
CTCATTGATAACCTTTCCAATACGGTCGCAAGACCGGCTCATTTCTGATTTGGTGTGGTCAAAATAAGAGTCGCATTTCAGGATGGTCTGCGGCGTGTGATGCGCTTGCAGCACCGGGTAATCGCACAAGCCGACGCCTATGGACTTGTTGCCGCCATCCATAGGGACAAGGTTGATATTTACATAGATCAATAAGTCGGATTCTGCAGCGCGCCGGTTTAAGCGCACGTGCTCGCCGTGCTCCGTAAGGCCCAGGTCCACCATTCCGTCTGGCGCTTCCCCATCGTGATTGTACAGGCGATGAGGAAATAGCTCGCGGAAAATGCTCGGTCCCACAGCATGGCGGATTTCCTCCGGCGTCATGCGGCGGTGAAACGACGTCGCTACAATCACGTGAAAATCCACGATGCCCCTGGACTTGAGCCGTTCAATCACTAGCGTTAGCACCAGCTCCCGCACGTCTGGGCGCCGCATCGGAGGCAGCGGCAGAGAGATGTCATCGATTGCGATAGTGACTTTCATGCCCGGTTTCAGAAGCTCATCCAGCGGTTCCATGCCTTCCGGGTGATCAAGGGCGTAGGAAATAGCGGCTTTTGGGTCGCGCAGGCCGCGAATGGTGGGCTTGGGATACACCACGCGCGTGCCTGGGGGCATCTTGACCTGGAGTAGATCCTCTCCAAACCACATCAGACGCGGAGCTGAATCCTGATCAAGTTCAACAACACAACCTTCAGATGAAACCAGGGCGTCGCGCCCAACAGCGTTCGGCGTGGGCGCAGCGTTTTGAAGCAGGAGATTGAGTTCGGCGTGCGGCACGTCAAGATAGGTGGGCATGATGACCTCGTTCAACGCGGGCTGGAGAAGCGCCGCTCCTTAAAAGATCACGGATCGGCCAGCCGCATCGTTCGGCTTTCCTCCGCAACCTAAGGTCGGGATTTACCGCGCAAGGATATCCGACGGCTTCGAGCATGGGCACATCGGAAAAACTATCGGAATACGCTTTCGAATGCCGGATATCCACATGATACCGCCGGCAAAGGGATATCATCGCCTTGACTTTTGCCGTTTCAGCAATGAGCGGAGGAGCAACTGCGCCGGTCGCCGACCCGTTTTGGAAAATCAGGGTATTTGCAATTAAGTCGTCAAACCCAAAATAGCTCACGACTGGCCCAAGCGTGAAATCAAGTTCACCCGTCACCAGTACCACGCGCGAGCCCTGAGCGCGGTCGGCTTCCACCATCTCCTTGGCTCCGGCAAACACAGTAGGAAGAATAGCCTGCTCAAACAAGGTTTGCGCCTGCGCATCGAGCCATTCTTTTCGTAGCCCACGGTATTCCTTGAAAAACACCTCATTGAATAGCCGCCGTGAGGCGCGGTCGAGAAGCAGGTAGGCTGGGACGCTCGAGATCAGATTAAGCAGCTTCCAAATAGAGAGCGCGCGCGAAGGAATCTGGCGCACCAGGAAGGAATAGCGGGTTACGATGTTACTCGCAACCAGCGTACCGTCGAAATCGTAGAACGCGATAGGCGCTGAGTCACTCATGACTAGAGTAGTTGATCATGGGCCGTCAGGTGCGGGCAGAGAAGACCTCGCGCCGGACGGAAATATGTTTAAGGTTTTTCCGGTGCCGCCAGAAAAGAAATACAGCGATCACCGCCGCGCACAGCGCATCCACGCGCGTGCGGAATACGACCATAAAAAGCACGAAGAGAACCCACGATGAGAGCGAGGCAATCGCGCCGGCCTCCTTCAGCTTGAGTTTTTTGCTCGCCCCGATCCTCACCACGGCAAAAAATAAGAGCGCGATCACCGCGAATAACCAATAGAGCACAAGCATGACACCCGCCGAAGTGGCAATACCTTTCCCACCCTTAAAGCGGAGAAATGGCGAGTAGCAGTGTCCGAGAATAGCGGCGAATCCAAGCACCCATAATTCCCAAGTGGAGTTCACGCCTCGCCGGACAAGCAGAAGCGCCACAGCCCCCTTTCCCATATCCCCAAGCAGAGCGATTACCGCTCTGGATTTACTTACCCTCAGCACATTATTGAACCCCGGATTTCCAGAGCCGACCTTGCGAATATCAATGCCGGATCCCGCCATTGCGATTACGGCGAACGGGATAGACCCGAGCAGAAAGCAAACAATAATCCGGGCAAGCATCATAGGAAAATAGCGGAACCTGCATCCGGCAAAGTCATCACGCCGCGATTAAATGATTTTCACTGATTTAGCGCTGTCCAGCGCCGAAAGCGATTGCCGGATGCGCTCCCGAAGCTGGATCATATCATGCAGACTGTTTGCTGTGGGTTGCAGCGGTTCGCCGGCCAGAATCTGCGGCTGCAAGTCTTCACGCTGCCCGTTTGAACCGTGATGGCCCATTCCGATCTCGGAATTGCGCGCGCGCGAGTCCGAGTGGCGATCGTGCCAAGAGATGCCTTCCGTTCCCCGAAAGAGTATGGGGCAAACGGGCGCTGAAACGGCGGCGGCAGCACGCAGCGAGTTCAGCCGGAAACGAGATCGCTCCGGCGGAGCGCCAACCGGGCCGTCTGGAAATACTAGAATCGAGAAGCCGTTTGCAAGACAGCGTTCGAGGCGCGCGTCAAGTGATTTATTTTCGGGCTTTGTAATTTCTACCCGGCGTCCCAGTGAAAAATATTTCAATAAAAATTCGGCGGCCGCAGGCAAATCGTGCAGAGGAGCGGGATCGGCAAAGAGGAACCGCGACGGAATGTGCGCCATCGCTACCAGCGGATCCAAATGTCCGGCACGATTGCCAATCAAAACAGTCGGCCTTCCATCTAGGGATGACGCATTACCTTGTGACTGTACAGAATGCCCCCCTATCTGAAGGATTGTGCGCGCCGCAAGTTTTGCCACCCTTGGCCCTGCGTTGCGCCCTGGAATGAGGCGAACCGCCACACCCGCGCCATAGGCGATGGTGCTGAAGCAAGTGGCCCGGAACGACCTGTGCAGCCATGCTGTTGATCCGTCGCGCCAGTGTTTCAGCCCATTTCCGGTATTTTCAAGCCACAAGCGCGCGATCTGCATCCACGGCGGCCTCCTGCGTGCCGAAAGGCGGTCCTCAAGATAGAGCGTACGCGTGGCATTACGACGGATTTTCCCACTGCTTGTTTTAGGGATGTTCTGCGGCGCAACCAGGACAATTTTATCGGGAGGAATGCCAAGGACAGCGTCCACAGCCTGCACAATACCCTCTTCGATGCGATGAAGCTCCTCTGGTCCAGCCGCCCGCGTTTCGGCCACGATCACAAGCCGCTCGGTGCCGGTTGCTGGATCGAGCGCGCCAAACGCCGCCACGCAACCTTTGCGAACGCCTGGCACGTCCGCAGCAGCGGCTTCAATTTCCTGCGGAATAATGTTGCGGCCCGATTTGATGATGCAATCCTTTAAGCGCCCTGTTACATAGAGTTCGCCGCCCGCCCAGTAACCGAGGTCGCCCGAATCCATCCACCCGTCAGCGGTAATCACCGCCGAACTGGCTTTGGGATTACGGTAATAACCCGTGGTGCGTGAAGGTCCGCGGAAAAAAATTCGACCCTGAAGCCGATCCCCTACCTCATTGCCCTCATCGTCGAGCAGTTTGATTTCGTGGTCTGGCATTGGGCGGCCATTAGCGACAAATCTTAATACATTACTGTCGCCCGGCAATGGGGGAACAGCTTTGCCTGCCGATTCAAAAAGATCGCGCCGGATGGTATCGATCACAGGGCGGCGGTTCATTGGGGTGAAGCTTAGCGCCACGGAGGATTCAGCCAAACCGTAACATGGCACAAAGGATTCGGCGCGGAAGCCATAGGGTTTGAACCGTTCTTCAAAGCGGGCGAGCGTATCAGGCAGAACGGCTTCGCCCGCATTGATCGCTACTCGCCAGCGGCTCAAGTCTAATCCTTCTAAAGCTGCGTCGGGAATTTTGCGCGCGCAGAGCTCGTAGGAGAAATTCGGCGCTGGGCACAGCGAGCCGCGCGAGTCGTGCATCGCCCACATCCATCGCTCGGGCCGGCTGAGAAAGGCGAGGGGGGACATTAGCGTAATCGGCGCCCCATGATACACGCTGAACAGCCAGCTCCCGATCAATCCCATATCGTGATAAAGTGGCAACCAACTCACCACATAATCATCAGGCTGGAAATTGACGCTCCACCCAATTCCGCGCACATTCGCAAGCACGTTTGAGTGCGTTAGAACTACGCCTTTAGGGTCTCCGGTGCTCCCGGAAGTATACTGAATAAAGGCAATTTCAGCCGGATTGAGGCCTCGTGACGGCAGCTTCGCTCCTGAGCGGCTTAGCGCGTCAACGCTTGTCACTTCAATCAGGCTCGGGATACTCAACCTCATAATTTGAGAAACCGCGCGCACGCGGTCGAAGCTGATGAGGAAACGAACCTCCGCATTTTTGAGAATTAGAACCTGGCGGCGCACATACTCTTCGATCTTGTCGGCACGCGCGGGAGGATAGATGGGCACAGCGATCCCGCCGGCAAGCATCACACCAAAAAAAGCGTAAAAAAAGTCGGCGCAAGTCGGCAGCATGATGGCGACCGTCTCATTTGGGCGCAAGCCAGCGTCAATCAAGCCTGCGGCAACACGCGATGCTGTTTCCAGAAGCCGGCCGTAAGTGATGTCGCGGCCCGACTCCTCTTCGAGCAGGTGTATCTGTACCCGGTCGGGTTCGATCTGCGCGAAGTGGCGCAAAACCTCCGGCCAGCTTTTAGCGGAGGCTGGCGCTTCAGACGCCTCGCGCGCCGGCTGAATGATGCGGTACCGTTGATGACCGGCGACGGGACGTGCTCCGTCAAAAATAGCGCGAGCCCAGTCTGAGGGGGTCTCGGCTTCCTGCGCCACTTCCTCAGGCAATCGAGTTTTGAATCGTGCTTCAAGACGCACCAGAAGCTCAACCCGCTCGAGGCTTCCCAGGCCGAGGTCGCGGTCAAGAAGCGAATCCATCGATAAATTTGCCGCCGCGCGCTCCGATCCCAACTCGAGCAGTAGCTCGCGCACAACGTCGAGGACCTGCCCTTCGACCGACCCGGTGTCAACCTGTTTTGGAGCAGTGGTCATGCTTTTTGTGAGGAGTAACTTCGAATACTGCCGGGACGCTTTATAACCCGGCGTGGCGGCGGCCCAATCTTTTCATATCTTGAACGTCCAATCGCGCACCACTTCGGGCTGCACCCATTTCTCAATTCCGCCGATCTGATTATGAATCCAATAATCTTCCCAATCGATTTCTTCGGGACACCATGGCAACAGTTTCCGGTCAACTTCTGGCAGTGAAGAATGCGCGGCGCGAATACTTTCGCTTTCAAAAACATAGCGGTTCTGAAGCACAAAAGGAAGATATTGATCAAGCGTCTGATCGCGGAATTTAGATTGCAATCCAAGTTTCCGCAGCTCGCCGTTAAGGCCTTGCAACATTTGTTTTCCCGGAAGTCCCGTCTTTCCTGCAATACTTGTAAGCGCGGCCACGCGGCGCTCCAGGCGCGCTGCACGTTTTTCCCGGATGGCCCTGCGCGCCTCGGCCTCTTCTTCCGTGACGAAACAGACCTTTGCGCCTCGCCGCGCTCCCGCAAGCCAACCCATCAGAGCCTTGCCAATGGAGCCGTTCCCATTTTTCCGGCGACGTGCCTCGCCATCGAGCCAACGGACAATCGATCCTAAATTGACCGGGTTTATATCGGCCGATCCTAATTGATAGACGCGCTCATGACATTCATTGAGCAGCAGCGCGGCCACGGTAAGTATTGCTGCGGCGACCATATCCACCGGCACAACTTCGAGCGGCGCATCCTCGTTTA
>DASZAA010000168.1:0-23027 GCA_035945615.1 Terriglobia bacterium | reverse complement strand
TCTTCATCGGGGAAACCTGCTCAACATTGAGCTGGTAGCTGATTTTGCAAAGAGCGAGTCATTTCAGTCCCCTCTTCATCGGGGAAACCTGCTCAACCTCGGCAAGCATCCTGAGATCGCAGAGCGCCTACAGATTTCAGTCCCCTCTTCATCGGGGAAACCTGCTCAACCGATTGAGCGCGTGCTGCGGCGGATCGACAGGAGATATTTCAGTCCCCTCTTCATCGGGGAAACCTGCTCAACCTCGGCAAGCATCCTGAGATCGCAGAGCGCCTACAGATTTCAGTCCCCTCTTCATCGGGGAAACCTGCTCAACTACCTCACGGCGGACGACTTCCGCGAGTTCGAGGAAATTTCAGTCCCCTCTTCATCGGGGAAACCTGCTCAACCCGCAGCCTCATAGACAGTAAGGGCAAGCAGGTTCTATTTCAGTCCCCTCTTCATCGGGGAAACCTGCTCAACGTGAGTCGAATGGATGGTTTGTAGCAAAAAAGTTCTATTTCAGTCCCCTCTTCATCGGGGAAACCTGCTCAACCGTGCTGCATTGCTGTAGGCATGAAAGCGATCTGTGCATTTCAGTCCCCTCTTCATCGGGGAAACCTGCTCAACCTCTGCCACGCCTTGCGCCAGGTCGAGCTCTTTCAAAATTTCAGTCCCCTCTTCATCGGGGAAACCTGCTCAACTATTTACAGGCGCATCCTGTCACTGCAAATCCAAACATTTCAGTCCCCTCTTCATCGGGGAAACCTGCTCAACTCGCTTGCTTCAGGGGGAACCTTCAATATCGCGCAAATATTTCAGTCCCCTCTTCATCGGGGAAACCTGCTCAACGCTATGGCCTGCGCTGATCTCGTGTTGCCGGATTAATTTCAGTCCCCTCTTCATCGGGGAAACCTGCTCAACCGATTTGCGCCACACGTTCGCCTCTCGCCTTGTGAATTTCAGTCCCCTCTTCATCGGGGAAACCTGCTCAACTTCGGCTCATGGATCGCCAGCGGCCTTAACGCCCTCATATTTCAGTCCCCTCTTCATCGGGGAAACCTGCTCAACGTCAGGCCGGGCCGCGTGGTGACAGATAGTGTCACGATTTCAGTCCCCTCTTCATCGGGGAAACCTGCTCAACGGCCCACACGCGAGCACGCAATCAAGCGCCGGTGTCATTTCAGTCCCCTCTTCATCGGGGAAACCTGCTCAACCTGGAAGCTCAACTGAAAGCGCAGAAGGCGAAGCAGAATTTCAGTCCCCTCTTCATCGGGGAAACCTGCTCAACCTGCGCCCGGCGCACAGTCAGGAGCATTTGGATATCATTTCAGTCCCCTCTTCATCGGGGAAACCTGCTCAACCACTTCGATAGTCTCCCATCCGGACCCTTCGCAGATCATTTCAGTCCCCTCTTCATCGGGGAAACCTGCTCAACCGCGAACAGCGACGTAACGGGAGCATTGCAGGCAGCATTTCAGTCCCCTCTTCATCGGGGAAACCTGCTCAACGGAGTGGCTGCGGCAGAGAGGCTTGGCAAGGAGTTATTTCAGTCCCCTCTTCATCGGGGAAACCTGCTCAACAACAGAAAGATTCTGCGTCTCGTAACGCTTGACCGAGATTTCAGTCCCCTCTTCATCGGGGAAACCTGCTCAACCCAGCCCATAGTTTATGCGCCTATAGATCGATGCCCATTTCAGTCCCCTCTTCATCGGGGAAACCTGCTCAACGCTTATCTGCGGATTCGAAAATCATGGGCTGAGAGACATTTCAGTCCCCTCTTCATCGGGGAAACCTGCTCAACGCGGTGAGGATCGGTGTTGAGCTTTCACTGCAAAGGATTTCAGTCCCCTCTTCATCGGGGAAACCTGCTCAACGACATGACGATTTCCCAAGTCGCGCAGCTTTACACATTTCAGTCCCCTCTTCATCGGGGAAACCTGCTCAACCGCGCGGTTATCCACTTATTATCATACACTTACCGGCAACGGTTGCAGAAAAGATTCGCAAACTCAGAAATTGCGCGAAACTGGGGGAGGTTTGCGAAAATAGCGGCGTCCCCCGCACCATTCGATCCTCTACCGTTAGAACAGGCTGTTTAGGCGTCAAAAGATATCTCCACAGTAGTTTCTGAACTCGCACTCTTCGCAGCGCGCACGCACGGGAGTAGGTTCGGGCAGGATCGCCTCGCGGATCATCGACCGGATCTCAGCCAGGCGTTTCCGCACCAAATCTTTCAGGCCTTCCGTGACGTTAATCCGCAGCACCTGATTACTCGGCGTGATGTAGATGAATCCAGCCGGAGCGGGCCTTTCCATCGCGTCCTCTAGCAGCAAGGCGTATCCGGCCAGTTGCATCACGTGATTGCGACGGGGCCGGTCGCGTGTGTATTTGAAGTCCACCGGATAGCAAGCCTCCGGCGTGGTGATCAGCAAGTCAAGTCTGCCGCTCAGTCCCAGCCGCTCCGACGAGAGCGACACGTTGAACTGGCGTTCTCCTTCCGCCAGCCGATAGCGGCGAAGCGTGCGCCGCGTCTCCAGCGCGTCCAGCTTCACTTCCACCTGCTTGCCGCGCTCCATCTTGATCGTGCTCTTCCGCGCCACCGGCATCACCGTGTTATAAAACACAATCCGCGGACAATATTCCCACTGCTTCAGGTCGTTCACGCGCAAGGGATAGGGCATAGGCAAAGGGAACAGAAAGCCTGCGGCATCCACGATATTACTGATCAAACCAATGAAAATTGACAACTCGGTTGAGTTGGTCAAAATAAACTATTACGGAGCCTTGTTGACAGGATACTTGGGCGTTTTCGACCAATCATGTTCCGTGGGTAGTGAAGCAACGATGTTCGAGAACAACTCGCGTCGTCAACAAGACGAATGCGGCGGCAGCCAGTTGCATGGAACATTTGTCGCCACGTGCATGATTGGTGTCAGCGAGACAGCTCATATCGGTGACCTCTGTTTTGCCCAATCAGGTTCAGCCATGGTCGGCGCCTTCCTAAAGTGACCTTTCAATAGGCATGGCAGAAGCAGACAAAAGGTCCGCTGCAGATCCCTTTTCTCGACATTCCGGCCTCTCTTGTATCAGCTTGTATTGCTGTCAAAGAGTTCTTTGATTTTTTGAAAAACAGAATCGCTCTGGATAAAAATGCAATGAAGTCGTTCACCACTTGGTGAGGTCGCATAAACGAAGATACTCGGCTCGTCATAAAACGTCTGCGGATTTTCTTGTGGGCGCACACATACCGCAGAGCCTCAAAGGCGGAGACTCGGCGCTACGTCTTTGCATCAACTCCTTTGGGCACGTCCACAAACAAATAAGCATACAACGCAGTTTTCATATCTTTTTCGCAAATAGGTTGGATCATGATCTTAAACGCGGGCTGCCAGGTTCCGTTAGCCTCTTCGAGCGGTGGCGCGGGTGAATCGACGGGCTTCGCGGGCGCATCAGGAAAATCTTTCCTCCAACGCTTTTCCCACTCCTCTTGAATCCGGCGCAGACGCTCGTGGAGTTCTTCGCGCTTATTCTGGGAAAGCATTCCGCGGAAGCAGCTATACTGCAAGCGTTCAAGGCCGAAATCCTTGCACGCTTCGGAAACGCGCGTGCGAGCGCGGTCGTCTTCGATATCGTAAATCACCAGTGTAATAAGCTCCAACTCACCACCTGAACGAAAACGGTTTGTAGGGAGCCTTCCCGCGCAGGAAGCTGACGAGCGCGCGGGCCTGCATCTGAATGATCGAGCGGATCTGGTAATGCTGGCCCCGGTAAGGCTCCGTGCTGGCCAGCCTTTCGAGCACCTTTTCGGCGATGGCGCGGCGCGTGTCTTCGTCGAGCAGCCCTTCCTTCATTTCGATTTTCTGGCTCAGGTTGACAAACGCAATCACGGTGCGATCCACTACCGGCTGGCGGAACTCCTCCACCAAATCTAAAATCAGCGATGGCTTTCCCGGCCTATCCACGTGCAGGAATCCCGCGAACGGCTCGAGCCCCGCATGAGTGATCGCGCCCCACATGTGGCCGTAAAGAATGCCATAGCCATAATTCAGGAGCGCATTCAGCGGGTCTTCCGCGCCCCGGTGTTCCCGGCCCATAAACTCCGCTTTGTCCTCGACGATCAGTTTGAATCCCTGCCAGTAAAGCCGGCCCGCCACGCCTTCGATCCCAAGCAACTCCTGACGCTTTTCGCTGACGGTCGCGCCCTGCACTTTTCTCGCCTGCAATTCCAGTTGCCGCAATTGCCTGGCCAGCCCAGCCAGCGCGTCGTAACGCTCCGGATTCGCCTGCTTCAGATACTTTCCGCAATAGAGCAGCAGATGCCGCTGGTTGCGAATCTTGCCGCGCACCATGGCGCGAGCAAACTCGAGCCCGCGCGCATCGTCAAACGCGCGCAATTGCTCGCGGCGCGATTCCACCGTGGCTGTGAGCGTGGGCGAAGTGAGCATCGCATAGGGCTTGCCGCCCCGGTCGAGAAAGCACAGCCGGATGCCGCGCTCGCTGAACTCTTCGATCAGGTCGGAAGAAATGGAAACACCGCGCGAGGCGATCACCACCTCACTGATGCGGAAGAAGGGAAACTCGTAGGCCGAGCCGTTCTCATCTTTCGCCACCTTGCCCGAAATTTTCACCTGTAGCCGCTCGCTCCGCTTGCCCAGATAGACGCCGAAGCCAGAAACGATCACCTGCGCCAGGTCCGCAGCCTTGGCAACGCGCGGCTTCGAGGGTATAAATGGCCGCTTGCCAAAAATCAGCGGAGCTTCTGTCAAGTTGTTACTGTTCCCAGTTCCCTCTAACCTCTCTCCCTTTCCCTGCCCTCGATTCCTTATTCCCTCAATCGCCGGAAAGTTCAGCGAAATCCCCTCCTCAATCACGATTTCTTTGCCCGCCCGGTCCTCCGGCAACACCAGCCTGAAGTCCGGATCAAATAACCACAGGTTTTCCAAACACCTCTCCGGCTCGCCCTTTGGAGGTTCAACTTCGCCAGTGAAAAGATTGATCTGGCCGCAAATTACTGAATTCTTTTGACGCGTGTATAGTTCGATTTCAATGGCCACTCGACGCCTCCGGGATAGTGCGGCGGTAGTGCGTAAAATGCCGACTTCCGCCGATCCGCAGATAGGGGAGCAAGGTGTGTTGGAGGACGCGGTGCTCGCCTAAGGTTATAGTGCCGTCGTGATAGGTACTGATTCGTTCAAAGCCGTCTTTGACCTTACATAGCTTGGGACCAAAATCATCCAGGTACTCGGTCACCTGGTACTGCCCGACAATGTCCAGAGCATGTTGGCCGATGTCGCCCATAACGAGGGAAAAACCCGAAGGTAGGGAATCTGAATGTTTCCGTGTTCCAAGAAATTGCCAGAAGGAGCCGCGCTTACCGAAATAATTTATGTGCGCGAATAACTTTGCCAGTTCGGAAAGTTCTGAATTGCTCTGCTCGCTCAGTCCCAAAGCTATCTCCATCTCACCGCTACAAAAGACAAATTCACGGTAAGCTATGGTCCGCGCGAAGGGACCCGAACTATCGTTTCCGGCATCCGAGTCGCGAGCTGGCTGGAGCACACGCAAGAAAGTGTTTTGAACGATACAGTCTTTTGGAGGTTGTATTCGAATCGGCTGTGCCTTAATCCGATCGAAGACCTGGCGGGCAGAGATCTCCGCATCGAAGCGCGGGTAAAGACGGAAACAAGCATCCACTAAAGCCAACTTCACTGCATACGGAGTTGGGATCAGTAGCGTTTTGCCGCCCTTACTGGTCGCATAAGTCGAGCGCAGACTGAAGATCGAAACGGGGGCATATTGGGCAACAAGCCACTTTTCCGGTGCAGGATTCTCAGTCATAGGCCCTCTTATGTCTGTGTTCGAGCCACAGCGGGACCCAGGATCGCCGCAACCGATTCGGCAAAACCCGATAGTCCCTGAAACTCGCGCACTTCAATGCCATTTGGCTCAATCTGGTTCAATACGGCTGTCACCCGTCTGGTTTCTTCAATATAGTTCTCATTGAGCGCACTGATGGCAGGAGCCGGTAATGATGAAGCTGAAGTTGCAATCGTTCCTGTGAAATCAACGACGTGTGGATTTTGAGTGTTGCGATGAGCGCCGGCAGGCTTAATGAAAACGTTCATAACACTGCGCACCAAGGCTGCCCGCCGACGGCCTACCGCCTCTTCATCCAGAGGAGTTTCCAGAGTGATGTCATTTCGTGAAACGCGAAATAAATCGACTCCAACGACTACAGCGTACTGACCTGATGAGGCGGGGCGATGAAAAATGTTTTGCCCGAGATTTTCCGGCGATTCTGACCCCTTTCCCCGGCCTTCCGGGACGTACTTGGCATGGAAGTAAGACTCAGTGGCCACTGCCCCCGGCTTACCCACTACCCATCCAAATTCCACACAAGACTTTCTTGCGATAGAACGTTTTTTGCCAATTTCGGAAGTAATTAAGATGCCTTGCAGGTCATCAGCTACACATCTAGTGAGCGCCGAAGTCAGTATAATGCTGTCCGCTGTATCCTTATTGAAATCCGAGCTGCTGACAAAGCCTTTGTCGGCGCAAATACGGTTGGCGTTGAATTGTTTGCAACCTTCGCACAAAGGCAGACCCGACTCGAGTGCCTCTTCAATGAGATGTTCCGTCTGGATATGCTTAAACATGTCGCCAGAAATGGCGTTTACTGTGTGCTTCTGACCCGAGGCGTCCACAATATCTACCATCCGCGTCATCATCGTGTTACCCTCGGCGCCTTCATTGTTAAGAGCGTGCATCTCTAACGTAAGAAGGCCACTAATTGAAAGCGATTTGATATTCATGCATTCTCTCCTGTTGAGGGTTTGGTTTTGGCCGCCTGAGCATAGCCGTAGGCGAGGAGTAGAAGCCCTACTGTTTCGGCGCCATGCGACTTGATTAATTGAGACAGGTCATCGAGGTCCGAAGTGTTGATTGTGTGATACCTAGGTTTGCCTTTGCGTTCGTGGCCATCGATAACTTCCCAGTTGTATTGCTGGACAAAATCAGCAACTGCCGTAATAAACTCTGTGCCTCCAGATCGCAGTTTCTGCTTCCATTTCTGTGCGAGGCCAAAGTGGGTGTTTATTTCCACCAGCGCATTTTTGCCTATGGAATAGATCGTTGCATTGCGAATAGCATGGGCTATGCTAAGAAATCCCCGGTTTGTGACAATGTCATTCATGTAATACCCCCTTGATAGCAGGAATGTAAGATTCTCAGTGAAAAACGGACGGACCCACTCCTGGCGGGACCGCTTTTGCATAACATAGGTCGCAAACGAAGCGTGGAACGACAAAAGATCGTTCAATCTCCCGGTCGCGAGCCAGTCACGGCACAGTTGAAGGGTCGATCCTTCGTCAGAATGACTTTCCTGTAAGCTCGACAAGCAGCCTTGCTTATCCGCATCCCCGATTAACTCGCCGATAATACCGAGCATTTTGTTCCCCTCCTCCAAATTCTCAATGGAGAACCAGGCGGGAAGTGGAAACAGAGCATCGTTCATCAGCGCCGCGGCGGTCCCAAGACTTTTAAAATAAGATTGCCGAAGCCCTGAGATTATGTCGCGTGGCGTGCGGCCCTTCAATTTAATCGGCCCGTTCGCCATGACGTCGGAATGGTTAATCAACATCCTTGTGCATTCCAGCACTGCTTCAATGTCGAGCTTGACGCCGCCCCAAAAGTCAAGTTTTCTCAGCACGCTTGTGATTTCCGCGAGCATTGCAGGCGACGCTTGCGCTGGTTCCAGTACAAAAAACTTAAAATCATCGCCATTGCGATATGCCAACATCGCTTTGAAGATGGCGCGAAGCTTGAGCCAATCCTCAAAGGGGTCCGTCAGTACTGCATTGATCGCGTTCGCCGCACGCGCAATCGTTTTCGGGGAGTGAACGCCCTTGCCGGTGACTGGATTCAGAAATTGGGTATTACTCCATTTAGGTTCCTCCACCTGTGGGGCATCTACTCCTAGCTTGTACTTTATCCAGCGTAATGCGCGTTCACGATCCTCCGTTAGCCAGCGGTAAAGTTGGCGGTCCCCGTCCCAGCCCTTTCGCATGGAGGCTAAAATTGTTGCCAGTGCTAGTTCCGGCTTTGGAGGCTCCGCTTCATCTATGCCTTGGTTCTGCAACTGCTCCTTAATTTTCCGCCGAGCAGTGGCCTTTCCTTTTTTGAGTTCGCGCGCGGCATCGCGCTTTTCTATCTCCCGACGGTAACCAAGAACATCGCCGGGCGGCGGGTTCTGCTCCTTCTTCGAATCCCAAATATACGTGTATCCAGGATTTGGTGCAGACCATTTCTCGACATTCCACTCTTTTACGGAAATCTTAAATTCGGAACCCCCGTCCGCAATCAGCGAGTCTTCGTTACAAAGCTCCTTTACGAGATCCGCGAGGCCGATTGCTTGAAGTGTGTCTGCGTACGTGCCTGTTTTTTTCGGGACAGACAGATTCATGATTGCTCCTGAAAACTTCCTTGATCGGCGAGCCGAAGTATCCGGACGAGGCCCACATACAAAGGCCACCATGGTCCATCTTCAGAAAAATGAAGCAGGCAATCGCAAGAGAAACGCTCCGTTTCATGTCTCTCTGCCTTTGGGTAGACGGACAGCGGTTGAGGAAGTCCATCAGGAAGGCACTCCTGCAGCACTGTGGCCGTGCCAGGAATTAATTCGTATTTGTCTAAACGGCTTGTGTGCGGGCCGTGATGCCGGGCAATCGCGGTGCATAGAGCACGGGCCTCGTCCGGGAAATGGTTGCCAAAGTAATCTAACAATGCGAATGCGCCGCATGTCGCGTGGGGAGGAAAGTCGGGCAGCGATGAATTTCCCTTATCACGGTCGGGATCATAGGTCGTGTGCGCAAGGGGAACACTTGCTTCGCGGTTAACACCCGCCGTTGAATCCTGCTGTTGTTGCCATCGGTTCGCCTCCGCTTGCCAGGCAACCTGCAACTTGCCTACATCGTGCATCGCGCAGACCAGATTGATCAGGTCGAGAATAGGACGCCCCGGGTAACGCTCACCAAGCATGCGCACCATCTCAGAGTGATACGCGACAAGGCGCTGGGCCTGGTTTACGACACGGCGCGCATGTGCTACAAAAGTCTCTCTCTCATAGGAATAACGCGGCAGCGGCGTGGACTTCGGATATGTAAGCGCGGGAACGGTTGCGGACGCTCGGGCCAGCTCCAATCCTACGTCAGGTAAATAACTCGCATAAGCTGGATGAATTGCGACCAGCCAAGCGGCCTGTGCAGGGTCCGTGCACGTCGCCCATGTTAAATGCAGTCCTCCAGACGGACTCGACTCAGTCTCATCAGGCAGTGGTATCTTTAAGACCCATTCATGTCCTCGAGCAATGGAGCATGCCTCACGAAGCCGGAAAAGACTTGTACGAGGTACGCTCAGTAACTGCGGCCAGCGCCGAGCCTCAAAAGACACAGCTTCAGGATTTGCCGTGAGAATAACAGCGATCGAGGCAGTGTCCCGAATCAGGCGAGAACGCGCGCTTACGTCCAACCCGTCCATTGCTCGGGACACATATCCCCGATGGCTATGCAGTGAATTGAGAGGCAACAGCGCAACCAAATCAGAAGCACCATGGACTTCATTGAGCCATTCCAACTCTTTGAAATAGTCCAACGCAACAGCCGCGCTCGGATTTTGGAGCACGCGCCGGGTCGCATCGACTGCTTCTCTTTGATCTCGATAAGGTCCTAGGTTAGGCTTCCCTTGGTTGTCGGCTTGCAGTTCAAAGACAAGCACCGTTCCCGTGTTGCGATCTCTATAACGGGCCACCCGTCCGGCACGCTGAAGAAGGCTGTTGAGCGGCGCTAGCTCCGTCAGCAGTACGTCCGCAGAAATATCGATTCCTGCCTCGACCACCTGGGTGCTGATTAAAATTGCATCCGACTTCGATGCCTGATGGCCGAAATAGCCTTCTAATTGGGATTCCCAACGCTGACGATGCTCGGGGTAGAAGCGTGCATGCAAAAGCACCAATTCCGTAGCCGCAGACTTGGCTTCAAGTCTCCGGCGCACCTCGCGGAACAGGCTCTGGGCGCGACTGACCGAATTTACAATCGCGATGGTCCGTTCCTTGTGATTGTCTACGATATCGTCAGCGGTGAGGAGGCGTGATACCCAAACAACACTGCGCTCCTTAGCAGCATGACTGGGAAGGGCTTGCACCTCACCGGATGAGAGCGTCTTCTTGATGGCTCCAAATTTTTGCGCAAGCCAATCGAGAATTGCATCCGGTAATGTTGCAGACATAAGAACAAACCGGGCGAGTCCTTTCAGACGATCCAGCATTTCGATAGTTGTCGCAAGAGATCGAGTCGGGTCGAGCAGATGAACCTCATCGAAGACAAGCAGGCTTCCCACCATTGCGCCAGCCCCGATGTTTCCGACACGATCGGGCAGCGAAAGCGGAGCGAATAAATACGATGAGAGTAGTTGATCGATTGTGGTAAATATCACATCTCCTTCAAAGAACGGATCGTCCTGCTGCCCACCCATTTGCAATGTCACATAAAGCGGATCGTCAGGCGAATAGTGGCGATTCCGAGCGGAATCCAAAAAAGTGACAGGCAAACCCTTGAGCGCATCGATCGTGCCTTTGTACAAACTGCTGGCGAGCGAACGCAGTGGAAGCGCGTAGATAAGACGATCAACATTCCGCTGCCCTTCGGTGCGCTGAAAAAGGAACGGTGCCAGCGCTGCCCACGTTTTCCCCGACCCAGTCGGAGCACGAAGGACAATAGATTTGCTTGCGGCAAGCCATTGGGCCAGTTCTTCCTGGTACTCATAAGGGAAGGTTCCCGTAAGCGCCTTGAAAAATTGCCGATAGCTTTCTTCAAACAAAGCTTGCATAAGCCCAAATTCCTATGCGAAACATGCCCAAAAGAAACGCACGCATTTTGTCAAAAAAATGATCCCGAGATGCTCTGGGATTAAAAAGATAACCATTTCAGTCCCCTCTTCATAGGGGCTGTCATGTCTCATCTCGGGATCTCTTATAAAGTGACTTTCCCGGAACGGAACTTCTCGAAGAGTCACAACCTTCCAAATAAATCCAGGTTAGCTTTTTAATAAGACCATGTCAACCGCGATCTTCCAATAAAGGTGGACCACCCATTCCCCCATGCCGTATGCTTCCCCATGTGGCAAATCTCGCCGACGAGGAGCCATGGGAGAAGGATACCAAGCGCGTCCTGATGCAAAATTGGAGATTGTGTTCCGTGGAGACCCCCTCCAGAAGGAAGAGGTGAGCCTACACCGGCAAAGTCGTAAATGCAAGAGCCAATAAAACCGGACAGCTCGTGGCGCTGGTGCGTCTTGGAGGACGTCCGGTAGCGTTCGATCCAGTGAACATCATGCTTCACGGTACGAACTTCTTCGGCGAGTTCACCCAGAGCTTTGAAATCAGCGTCAATCGGGCCGGGGCCGTAGAACGTGCTGAGGGCGTTCAGGCGGTCGCGCAAGCGCTTGAATAGTTGATAGAACTCCGGCTCGCGCACAAGCTGGCCGTCGGCGCGCAGGTGGGTGGGAGACAGGAAAAAGACCGTGACAAGAGACAAGTGACGAGTGACGAGCGAAGAAGCAGGCGCCAGGCTACAGGTGAAAGGGAACAGGGCGAGCCGGGCCTTTACGTAATCAGCTAACATCGAAAGTTGCGGCTGATGAAATACTTGGTCGGCGGAGGAGTAAATCAAAAGACCTGCGACAGGCGACCTGTGAGGAGTGACGGGCGGCCGTGGCCCCTGCCCTCCATGACCTATGGCCTCTAGGCTGCCATCTGGGACTTGGCTGTTAATCTGTATCGCTCGGACTTCGGTGAGCTCGCAGCGGGCGCGATTGAGCCCGAATCCCGCGCTCACGACTTCGCGGAACGCCAGCACGAAATACGGCAGGTAATTCGCCGCCGTTCCCAACAGCACAAGGTCAAACTCAAATGTCTCGCCAGCCTCGTAGGAGGTTTTCAAATCCAAGGGCGGTCTGAAAATAAATGGGCGCGGGATATCCTGATTCTTGGAGAGCCGGTCTGATCCCTGGGGCGGTGAAGGCTCGAAGATCAGCTTGTAGGGGCAGCTTTCGGCGAGCGGACAAGCGTGTGCATTGCGGCATTCAGGCACGCAAACCAGACGGCGAAACGACGATCCAAAAGCGCCCCTTAGCGTGTTGCCCTTATTCTGAGCGGGCAGCTTCAGCGTTTCCTGTGGCTTTAGGGTAAGCCGCAATAGCAGGTACGGAAATCTCGATAACGCCTCGTGGAATTGCATTGCGTCCCCCCTCGATCGATCAGAGAACTGTCACCTATACCACGAAAGCGAGAGGCAGACAATCGCAGGGCTGAAGCGGGCGCACCTTCGCGGACATTGAGTTATCACCCTTGCCCACGGAGGTCAGGCGCGGTCAACTGTTTGAGGGTTCATCGCTTTGCTACGAAGCCATCGCGCTCGTTGGATGAACGTGGCGCTCGATTTCGGAAAGCGTTCCCGAGCGCCTTGAGAGCTCTAAATCATAAAAGTTCTGCAAATTGAGCCAAAATTCGGGATTCGTGCTGAAATATCGCGCAAGACGCAAGGCGGTGTCAGCAGTAATCCGCCGGCGTTCGTGCACAATCTCCCCAATGCGAGTGGCGGGCACATGAAGGTCGAGCGCCAGCTTATTCACCGTCAATCCCAAGGGTTTGATGAAATCCTCAAGCAGGATTTCCCCAGGATGAACAGGAGGTATTAATTCTTCATGCTTGCTCATGGCAACCTCTTTTCAGTGATAGTCGACAATCTCAACTTCGTAAGCGTGTCCGCCACGCCAAACGAAGCATATTCTCCACTGGTCATTGATTCGAATGGAATGCTGCCCCTTTCGATCTCCTCGCAAAGCCTCGAGTTGATTGCCTGGGGGCGAAGCCAGTACGCACAATTCTGTGGCAGCGTGAATCTGGAGCAACTTCCTTAAAGCCACTCGCTCGAAGGCTCTGAAACGCTTACTGTGTTGATATAGAAAGAGTGCCTCAGTTTCCTTTGAACCGAAAGTCTTGACCACAAACTCATGATACAACGTATCGCGCTATACGTCGAGCGTATTTTGTTCTGTAGCAGGCAATGCGCCGTTCAGCCTAGACGCTAACACAGCCTGACTCGCTGAGATCGCCCGCACTGAAACACTTAGTCCCCACTTCGCGGCTCATATTCAGGACCGTTAGAAATCATCCGTATCGTTCTGCGCGCCTCGCACCGCACAAACGAAAACGAGCGGCTCCAGGCTGCCAAAGCGATTGCCTAAGGACTCAGGCCGAAGTCGTGTGATTGCTGATGGGCAGGTTGTTTGCGCTGCGTCTGGGTCTGTCCATGATCATGCTCGATAGCAGCGCGCTTGGAGACCTGGCGGCTCAGCTCTACGCCAATAGCTTGGGCATTGTCGGTGTAAATCTTGGCTTCGTAGCGGGCGCGAGAAATGGAAACGTAGGCGAACCGGCTGTTCAGAAGCTTCTCGTGAGCCTGCCATGTGTCGACGTTTATCAGGACCCGGTCTGCCGTCACACCCTGGCTACTGTGGCTTGTCAACGCGTACCCGTAGTCGATGTGCGGATGCTTACGCATGGAGAATTCTACCGTCCGCCCTGAATCGAGTTGGATCGAGAGCATTCCGTTGGATCGAAGCTCCTTGATTGTGCCGAGCTCTCGATTAGCAATCCGTTTGTCCCGGTAAGGGGCCGTGAACTGGATGCGGTCACCCACAGCGAAGCTGCGGTAGACCTCCTGATAGACCGTTACGCCTTGCAACCGGCGTGGATCGTAGCTCACGGTCCTGCCGTTCACCCTCTTGACGGTCACCAGGTTCGTGCCGGGATCTGAATCGGTGACTCGCACGTATTCGCCGGCCTTGAGCTTCAGGGCTTGGCTGCCTTTTGTGAACCGCACCACGTGGCCAGGCTCGTACCGCCCCGCCCATTCGCGATCTGCGCCGGTGAGATAGTTGTCGGGCAGCAGAACATTAACTTGGTGCTCCTCCCGGCTCACTGCACCCTTCGCCTGCAGCTCGTGGTGAATGCGCTCGTTAAGCGCCATGCGGGAACGATTGTCCGGTGAAACTACAAGAGCGCCATCCGGCTGCCTTGCGTAATCCTGCGCAATCGCGTTCAGCCTCGCGTCCGGGTCCCGAAGTTCCCGAACCCGTCCCAATTGCGCCAGGCAGTTAATGGCTTCACGAACCTGGCCATCTGCAAGCTGCTCGACAACCCGCTTCAGTTCGGGATCGCGCTGCCGGATGATATGGTCCAGCCGTGACGTCTGCATCCCAACATTCTGCAACTGCTCGAAGGGCCGCCCGGCTTCTACGCCTTGGTGCTGCCGGGTATCGCCGACCAAGATCACCCGGTCGAAATCGTGCAACAGGCGGAAAAATTCGTTCACCTGCTTACTGCTTGCCAGACTCGATTCGTCAACGAAGTAGAGTCGCCTGATGCCGCCGTCAAGCTGCTCGCCCTGCGCCAGAAACTTCTGGAGTGTTTTCGAACGAATCCCGGCTGTTTCGAGCTGCTGCGCCGCTCGTGATGTGGGCGCGAATCCCTCAACTTCATAGCCCTGGCGTTCCGTCGCCTCACGAATTGCCGCGAGCGCCGTTGTCTTGCCCGCCCCGGCGCTCCCTTGCAGGCCAACGACTTGATCATGGCTTGCTAGAATTTCTCTAACAGCCCGCCGCTGATCATCGCTCAAACGCCTCAGTCGTTCTTCGACCTGCTCCTGAACGTGTTCCCGCGCGAGCGGGTCGCGAAACATGCCCTGGCCGTGCTGCATGAACGCAATGTTCGCTCGCTCTATTTCGAGCATCTGCCGAGTTGTATAACTCCACCCTGCGCCGCTCGGTCCTCGGTCGACAAACTCTCCGGCAGTCAGCCGGGCTTCGAAGTTCTGCCGGATCTGCTTCAGCGTGGCGCCGGCCATCGAGCGCCTGAGCGCGTCATTCAGAAAGTCGCGCTCGTTGAAAACTGCCTCACGCTCGATTTGCCGGTCCCGCGCATAAGTCACGGCTTGTTGGGCATATTTCTTGGCCTCCTCACCGCTCATCAATTCCTGACCCAAACGCCGCTCACGCGCCTCTACCACAACCTGCTCTGCCTGATTGCCGAAACGTGCTGCGAGTTCGAGGTGGCGGGCGAGCATTTCCTCAGCCGTGAGCTTCTGTTTTGCTTCCCGCGTTCGATGTGCGGCGATTTCGGCAGGACCGGCGCCGGCAAGCCCTTGCTCCTTCAAGTGGGCTTCGATTTGCTGACGGCGCGGACTCGACGCCTCAATATATTCCCGCGAGTAACCCTTGATCTCCGGCGCGCCATTTTTGCCCAGCACGAGCTCATACCCAAGGTGCGTCAAACGGCTGGCTAATTCGGATTGGTAAACAGCCGTCGCATACCGCTGGCTCCGGTACAGTTCCTGTGGCTGCAGCGCCCGTGTCTCACCGCCCGCCACCTCCGTCACGTTGAAAAACACGCAGTGCGTATGAAGCTGAGGGGCCGCATACCCGTTCACGGGCCGGGCGCTATCGTGCTCGAACTTCGCCACAATCCATTTGCCGGTGGTCTCCGGAGTATGATTGCCGCCAATGCGCGCTTGCACGTAGCTTTCAAGCTCACTGAGGGCTAGTCGCACGCTTTCCCGGTGGGCCTCCCGTACGCGCTCATCTGCCCCCACAAGCGCAGTGAGGGATACGCTCTTTGGAGCGCTGAACGTGGCGTCCCAGCCTGCGCGGTGCTCCATCACCTTCACCAGTTCCCCGCGTTCGTTCTTGTATGAATACCCTTCGCGCTGTCGCACCAACTCCGCGCCGGTTTCGGGATGAAAACCCTGCGCGAGCTTCTCGAATTGCTCAGCCTTCACGTCGCCCGTGAGGTTCCATGCTTGGGCCAATTTGCCTTGCCATTCGCCGCGAATCTGGTCGGGCTGTGTGTAGTAGTTTTGCTCGGCGTTGGTGAATTCCGCTGCGTGGTAGGTTTGCGCCTGGGTTGCGCTGAGCGGTTTCGAGATGGTTAGCATCGCTGGGTTCTACTCATTCATTCCGATCTGATTACATCCGCATTTACTGTTGAACCCGGTGTCGGTCCAAATACGTGTTCTGGACCCGGCTCGATGAGCTTTCGCATACCGAGTTGCTGCAAGCAACTGAAAACAACGCGAGGTTGCCTTTATCACTTCCCTCTCATTGCTTGTGGGGGCGGGACGCCTTGCTGATCGGCGCTGGCCTGCCGCAGCAAGTGTTGCGCTTTCGAGCGCTTCGTTCGTTCCGCTTCCTTCCAGATATTCGTCATGACATCCGATGTGATCCGGCAACCGGAGGCAAAGTTATACGTCGCATTCATCACGATGTCTTTCAGCGCGATCATCTCGCCGGTGATGGTCTGTTGGAAGCAATCGCCTTCGGGATTTCGAGAGAAGTTTAGCGAGATCTCTCGACACCATTCTCCGACCTGCATTCCGCGCTCCCGTGCTAACGCATTGAGTCGCTCGTAATCATCCGGCGTGAGACGGAACGCAACGATCTTTGTGCGATGCGAAAGTTGTTGTTCGTTGCTCATGGCGATTTTACTGGCTCTGAGCTAACCGGCTCCCGATCAATACGTTGACAGGCGTGAACTTCTCAATTTCACTCACGCGGTTCTCGCGTGTGGGGAGCGCGCGAGAGCATGCCAAGTCCCGACAGATGAAAGCGTTGACGACTGTAAACAAAAAGTTTACAAATGGAACCCTGGCAGGGGTGACGTGTCAATCCATCTGCCGGTGCGAAGCACCGCTCTCGCGCTCCCAAGGCTCATAACTAACCATACTGAAAGCGACAGCGAATCATGGACGCTACACTAAGCCGTCCTCACTTTGCGACTTTGCCGGCGCTGCTGGATGCATCGGGTGCGCCACGCTTGCGCCTCCGTGGAACGCCGGCCCCGCTAGCGAGAATCCGCTCGATTTCGGCGTTCGGAATCAGCCATCGCGCGCCGATGTTGACGGCGCGGATATGCCCGCCGTCGATCAGCCGTCGGATCGTAAAATGGCTCACTCCGAAAAGCTTCGCCGCTTCTCCTATACCTCGTAATGTTTCTGTCATTGCTGCTAACTCCTGCTCAACGTTTACAGGCTCAGCGCATTTCCTGCTTGACAGCAGAAAACTGCTGGCTCTAGGATAGGCAATGAATTGCTAGAGGTCAATATGTCAAAATATCCTAGCAAAGTCCGATGGGTCAATTCGCTAGCGCGCCGTGAGGCCAACGAACTTCTCGAAGCGCTTACTGAGCTCGCCAATTTAGGGGACACCGTCGAGGATCTCCGATTCTTTCGCAAGCGGTGGCCAGACTTCTTCCCTACTTCACTTTACGATGCGGCCGAACGCGACCTGAAATCGCTAGAAGGACGCTCTTTCGTGAGGTTCAGAGAGGCCCTTAGGGACCTCTGGACAGGAACGAACCGAGCACCCTACCGCGCGGTCGCGATGCTAAGCATACACGGCGAGGGCCTGAGCTACATAATCGATCCCGGCTACAAAATCGCTCACGTGGAATTTGGCTGGGACTGGTCGACAGGGGAATTCGTATATGCCTCCAATGTGAAGTTCCACCAGGCCTTGTTTCTCCTGCTCGGGCGGAGGCAGTTCGCGAAGGTTTGCCCGCAGTGTTCGTCATGCTTCCTCGCGAAACGGGGCACACAGCTTTACTGCTCGACTGATTGTAGTGAAATTGCGGAGCGAGAGTGGAAGCGCGAATGGTGGAGAGAAAATGGTGATGCTTGGCGGGCGAAACGAAACCGTAAGACTCGATCGAACGAACACACTCGTAAGAGGCGAACTAACAATAGGGGAGCGTACGGATGTAGAAACCCAACCACAAAGGGC
Organism: Terriglobia bacterium; assembly: GCA_035945615.1. Classification (GTDB taxonomy): domain Bacteria; phylum Acidobacteriota; class Terriglobia; order UBA7540; family UBA7540; genus RH2-MAG17b. Next base: position 5,156 of record DASZAA010000168.1, on the reverse strand, counting down.
ACAGCCTAAGCCAGCACATCTGGGCGGGGACAATGGAGGTTTGAGATGGCTAGCCGTAAGCGAAATCGGATTTACCATTGCGATTTCACCATGAATGGCCAGCGATACCGTCAGACACTTGAGACAACAGACTGGCGGGAAGCAAAGAAGCGCGAAGACGATCTCAAGGCCCGAGCGCGTGCAGGCAAATTGGCGAGCGGGGTCACAGCGGAATTCTCGCGATTGTCATTTGCGGTTGCGACTGATCGCTACTTGGCTGAACTAGCCGTTCAGCGGCCTGGCAGTGCGAGACCAACACCCGAACGGCCAGGGGGAGACCCGCGCAAATCGTGGGAAGGCGATTTAATGGAACGCTTGCGCCCGTTCTTCGCGGAAAAGCGCCTTAATCAGATTACCGCCAATGACATCCGCGCGTATCAGGCTGAGCGAATCGGGAGAGGCAAACACCCGAACACGGTAAACCACGAGATTAAGGCGCTATTCCGTGTTCTGAAGCGCGCCAAACTCCTCGGCAGAATTCGCGATGACGTTAAATTGCTGCGCGTAAAGAAGGAACCAAAGACCATACTCACGGAGGCGGAAAAACGGAGGCTTTTTGAGATAGCTTCAAGGAAGCCGGAATGGCAGACGGCATACTGGGCAGCACTATTGGCGTCGAACAGTACCATGCGCCCCGTAGAGTTGAAGCGTCTGCTATGGCGGGACATCGATCCGTTTCAAAAGCTTGCAACGGTGCGTCGCTCAAAGACAGAGGCTGGCTCGCGTGTCATCCCGCTCAATGCTGAAGCGTGGAGCGCAATTGAGGGAGTGAAAGCTCGCGCTGATGCATTGGGAACCTATGCCCCCGAGCACTACGTATTTCATCGCCTGCGGCCCAAGGTTGAGCCCGGGCGACCGATGAGTAGTTGGCGAAGCGCCTGGCGTTCACTCCGAAAAGTCGCCGGCGCTGCGGACAAGGAAAAGGGCTTGGAGGAAATGCCAAAGCTAACCAAGCTCCGGTTCTATGACCTGCGCCACCAAGCCATTACCGAAATGCTGGAGGCGGGCGTGCCGGAGGGTGTCATTCGCGAAATTGCAGGCCATGTGGATCCTGCGATGACACGTTATTACTCGCACCCACGACTCGCGGCGCGCCGGGCGGCTGTCGAGACTCTCGGCACGGCTGAGCCTGCGCCCGCTGTGGTGGGTTACGTCACAAACTACGTCACAAAGCAGCTTAGGGAAGGTCGCGAAAACAGCCAAGTGATTGAAAAGAATGGTACGCCCGGGGTGATTCGAACACCCGACCCCTTGCTTCGTAGGCAAGTGCTCTATCCAGCTGAGCTACGGGCGCACTTTAGCTCATCAAAGTGGGATTATGCAGAATTCGCTGTGTCCAAAGGTAGTTTTACATGTCGTTGACACCCTGTCAACTTCGGCAGGTCGCTGAACAACGTGTAGCGGCGAGGTCCGCTACAATCCCAGATGTGACTTCCGACGATGCAAAGTTGCCGCTGCGACGAGCAATCCGGTTTCCTGCAATCTGTCACATTGCAGCGGCGCCAGATTCTCTTCCTTCCAGGGAATGGCAAATCTAAAATAAAGACCGCCGCTCAGAGACCAATCCAGCCCAAATTGGCTGGCCATTCCGCAGCAAAGGGCGGCTTCGCTACTTGCTGAGCGGAAAGCCTATGCTCTACGCGCAAAAATGTAATTTTTGATGTCCTCGCAGGGCCTAAAGGCGCGGCCTTTGCGCCCTGCGGCAACACGGATGGAGGAGCTGTTGGCTTGAAAATAGTCAAAGCCCTTCCGCGCGGCGCGTGGCAAAGCCGCAGGCCGTATCCCGCGATCTGAGACATAATGTAAACACCCTGAGTCAAGGAGCGCCGTTGCAGCCGCAGTCGTCACCCCTACTCTTCGACTCCGGTCTGAACGGGCGGCGGCAGGTGCGAACGCGAAGCTTGTAAGGAACATCAATAATGACTAACCGCCGACGAGTATTGTTTGTTCTGCCTTCGCTCCGGGGCGGCGGAGCGGAGCGGGCAGTCGTCATTCTGCTCCGCCTCCTCGACCGCAGCCGTTTCGAGCCTCATTTGGCGCTGCTCGACTCAGTGGGTCCGTATCTCAACGAGCTTCCCAAGGACCTGGAAGTGCATCACCTGAGGGTCCGGCGCGTGCGATATGCTGTACCGGCGCTGGTTTGGTTGATGAGAAGACTGCGCCCCCAGGTTGCCGTTTCGAGCCTCATTGAACTCAACTTGGCGATGGCCGCCGCTGCCACGTTCCTGCCGCAAGGCCCAAAGCTCCTCCTGCGAGAAGACACTTCCGTCGGCGCACAGTTTGGCAGCAATACGCGCGGGCCGAAACGGTGGCTCTACCAGCATCTTTACGCGCGAGCCGATCAAATCATTTGCGTGGCAGACTATGTTTTAAATGATTTGGCAGCGAATTTCCGCATACCACGCGAAAAGCTGCTGCGCATCTATAATCCCGTCGAGATTGACCGCGTGCGGCAGATGGCTGCCGAGAAGGGTAATCCGTACTCAGACTCGCATCCGCGTTTCGTAGCCGTGGGCAGATTGGCCAAAGTCAAGGGTTTCGATATTCTGCTTGAGGCGATGGCGCAGGTGCGCCGGGAGCTTCCGCTTGCTGAGCTTGTTATCCTGGGCGAAGGACCGCTTGAAGCGGAACTGAAGCGGCAAGCTCGACAACTGGGGCTAAACGATGCGGTTCACTTTCCAGGATTTCAGCCAAACCCTTATGGCCACATGAAACACGCCGACGTTTTTGTTCTCTCCTCTCGTTACGAGGGGCTGCCGCTGGTTTTGCTTGAGGCGCTGGCGCTCGGCTTGCCCGTGGTGGCGGCCGATTGCCCGGGCGGCGTCAGGGAAGCGATTGCGGGCTGCCCATCCGCCCGCTTGGTGGCGCCGCAGGACGCGGCGGCCCTTGCTGAAGCAATGGTCTCCACTTATAACTCAAAATCAGGTTTGAACAACGGAAGCGTTAGCGAGACGCTGGCCCGGTTTGAAGCTGGCCAGATCGTGCGGGCGTACGAACAGTTGCTCTGAAAACAAGCGGACGGGAAGAGCGCAAAACATACGATGAGGCATGACTGCAAGATTCTGCTGGTCACCAATATGTGGCCCTCGACCGCAAACCCGGGTTTCGGCAGTTTTGTCCAGGAACAGGCGGAATCGTTGCGGACCCTCGGCTTTGAATACGACGTTCTGTTTATCGATGGCCGCGAATCACAATGGAATTATCTTCGCAGCATCCGGGAACTTCACCGGTTTTTAGAGAAGGGCCACTATGACCTGATTCATGCCCACTTCGGACTCTCAGGCTGCGTTGCGCGGCTTCAAGCCTGCGTCCCTCTGGTAGTAACATTCCACGGCGACGATGTCCTCGGACGCCTCAAAAAGAACGGCCGAACCGCCCTGATGGGGCGGTTCTTTCAGATAACAAGTTTTGCGCTCGCCAGACAAGCCCAGGCCGTGATCGTTCAAAACCAGCAAATGAAGCGTAAGCTTAGGCTTGAGCAGGCCGAAGTGATCCCGTGTGGCGTGGATTTGAATCTCTTTCGCACTCTGGACCAACTGGAAGCGCGGCGTAAGTTGGGCCTGAGCGCGGAGAAGAAATATGTGCTGTTTCCCTACGATCCGGCGATCGAAGGGAAATGCTTTCCCCTTGCCGAGGCCGCGGTGCGCAGGGCTGCTATTGAAATCCCTGGGCTTGAAATACTCTGCGTTCTTGGGCGGTCCCACGCAGAAATGCCCTTTTTCATGAATGCGGCGGACGCACTCATCCTGACCTCGTTCAGCGAGGGTTCCCCAGTTGCCGTGAAAGAAGCAATGGCGGTGAATCTGCCTGTAGTGGCAGTGAAAGTGGGCGACACTGCCGATCTGATCGGCCAAACGCAGGGATGCCATCTGGTTCCGCGCGACCCCGCGGCTATAGCCGCCAAAATCGCCGAAGTATGCCGCTCCGGCGTCCGCACCAAAGGACGCGACGCCATCGCGCCGCTCTCAATGGAAAACATCGCGCAGCGAATTGCAGGGGTGTATGCCCGTGTTCTGGAAAACTTGTAGCCTAGCGTTCGCGCTTTAACGCCGCACTTTTTGCAGGACAAATAAAGAACAAAGGTGGCGAGGGCCGCACACCATAGATGCCTGAACGCCGACAACTGCTCAATGCCGCGCAAAGACTCTACAGCTTTCTTGAGGAGCGTCATCTGCGAAGTGGCGTGCTGCGTGGTCCGGACCCAGGCGTCCGCTTCAACCTGCGCGCTTGGAGGTTCCTTAAATCAGCCTTCCCCGCACTCGCACGGAAAGACGACTACGTGTTCATGCAAACTCAGGGATATTGGGCTCTGAGCAACTGGATGCTGCATGATCTCACCGCGGAGCCGCGCTGCCGGGAGGCTGCATTAGCCTGCGCCGAAGCTGTATTGCGAATGGAAACCGCCGCTGGCGCATGGCAGTATCCTTTGCCGGAACGTCGGCACCTGATTGCCACGCTGGAAAGCATGTGGGGTACAGCCGCGCTGCTTGCGGCGTATGAGCGTGACCCGCGCCCGGAGTACCTCGATGGCGCCGTCCGCGCCCACGATTTCATAACCCACAATATCGGGTTTCAGGCCCACGACGGGGCTGAAGCCATCAATTACTTTGATCAACCACGCGGCAAAGTCCCGAACAATTCCGTTACCGCGGTGTGGTTTTTTCTCCGCATGTGGAAAGCAACCGGAGACCGGCGTTTTCTCGCGCACGCCCCCGCGCTGGCCCGGTTTGTGGAAGCAGTGCAACTGCCCACGGGCGAGATTCCTTATATCGTTGAAGGCCCTAACGAAAAAGCACGCGCTCATTATCTGTGCTTTCAATACAACGCTTTTCAGTTTCTCTACATGACCTGGGCGGAGCAGATCTTGCCAGGAACCTGGAACCAGAACGTGCTTGCAAAGCTTGCCCGTTTTCTTCAAGGTGGCGTCCGCGAGAACGGCGCTTGCCTGAACGACTGCGCGGCCAAACAGGCCGGGTCGGGAGGGCCGGAAGTGGATTATTACACCGCCGCTTTGGGCGCGGCCTTGCACGAGGCCCAGCGGAGTGGGATCTGTGATTCATCCAATCTTAGCGAACGATGCTTCGCTCGCGTGCTCGCCCGCCAGAAGCCTAGCGGCG
>DASZAA010000167.1:0-4203 GCA_035945615.1 Terriglobia bacterium | reverse complement strand
CGTGCATCAGCCGGCTTTTGATCAGTTTCCATTCGAGACGTGGTCGCGCCTCGTCTTGCGTCACAGCCGCAGCCCACGCGCCCATGCGCTTCAACGCATCCATCCGCTAGGCTCCGAGCGGCTGCGCAACGCTGTTTGCGCCTATTTGCACACGGCGCGCGCGGCGCGCTGCGACCCTGATCAAGTCATGATCGTGGCCGGTTCGCAGCAGGCGCTAGCGATCACCGCTCGCGTGCTCTTTGACCCTAGGGATGCGCTGTGGATTGAGGAGCCGGGTTACTGGCTGGCGCGAAACGTTTTCACCGGCGCGGGCTGCCGCCTCATACCTGTTCGTGTTGACAATGATGGCATGAACGTGGCCGATGGCATCAAGCTATACAAAAAAGCGAGGGCCGCCTATGTCACGCCCTCGCACCAGTTCCCGCTCGGAACCACCATGAGCGCCTCGCGCCGCCTGCAATTGCTCGATTGGGCGCAAAGCTCAGGCTCGTGGATCATCGAAGACGACTACGATAGCGAATATCGGTTTGAGAGTATGCCTATCGCGTCCCTGCAAGGACTCGACTCAAACTCGCGCGTCATTTACATCGGCACTTTCAGCAAGGTTCTATTTCCATCGTTGCGGCTGGGCTATATGGTTATTCCCCCCGACCTTTTGGAACGATTTGTGGCGGTCCGCTTCGCAATGGACCTCTCCCTGCCTTACTTGAATCAGGAAGTTGTCTCCGACTTCATGCTGGAAGGACATTTCGCCCGCCACATCCGGAGGATGCGGCTACTTTATAAGGAACGGCGGACGGCGCTGGTGAAAAGTATTGTAAGGGAGTTTGGGACGGCGCTGGAAGTGCAGGGAGCAGAGGCTGGAATGCACTTGGTGGTCACTCTCCCAGAGGGATTTGACGACGTTGAATTTGCATTGCGCGCCGCGAGCGAAAATCTTTGGATGTATCCGCTTTCACATTCTTACGTGCGTGAGAAGCCCCGCCGCGGGTTCATCCTGGGCTTTGGAAGCACTTCAGCAGCGCAAATGCCTCACGCCGTCCGCCGGATGCGAGCTGTGCTCGGCGCGATCGCCGCCCGCTAGAGTTGGCAAGCGAGATTGTAGCGGCTGCCCCTTGCTGGCTTCGTTTGTCGGTTTTTAAATGACCGACGGCCGAAGCATATATGGGGCCGCCGCTACAATAACAATCCGGATAAATGCCCCGCTACTTTCCGGTATATGTTATCCGCCAAATCGAGTTTGACCCGTCATCGGTCACTAGCAGCGACCCATCAGGCGCGACGGTGACGCCCACGGGCCGTCCCCAGACGTTTCCGTCAGGAAGCACAAAGCCGGTAAGGAAATCTTCGTACTCGCCTGTGGCATGGCCGGTGTGGTGCAGCGGCACGCGGATCACTTCATAGCCCGCGCGAATAGACCTGTTCCACGAGCCGTGCTCGGCGGCGAAAATGTCTCCGTCATATTCACTGGGAAATTGCTTGCCCTCATAAAAAGTCATCTCAAGCGAGGCGTTATGCGGCTGAAGCACAACGTCCGGCGTGATGACTTTATCTTTCAGTTCGGGATGGGCGCCCGCGTGTCTCGGGTCCTGATGGCTGCCCATGTACCACCAAGGCCAGCCGTAAAATCCGCCTGGTTGCACGTGGGTGATATAGTCAGGAACAAGATTATCGCCCAGCGCGTCGCGCTCATTCACCGAGCACCATAGCTCGCCGGTCTGGGGATTGATCGCAAGCCCCACAGGATTGCGGATGCCATACGCGTAGATGCGCATGTCCGAGCCATCAGGATTGAACTCAAGAATGTCGGCGCGGTCCTTCTCCGCCGGATGAGTATCCGGGTCGTCCACGTTCGAAGCTGAGCCAACGCCGACGAACATATGCTTGCCATCGGGCGAAAACTGAATGTCTCGCGTGAAATGGTTGCGGAAGCCCGGCACGTCAGCAAGGTGCTGGGGTGGTCCGCTGGCATGTAAATCTCCGTTGTGATAGGGGAATCGCACGATCGAGTTCGTATTGCCGACGTACACCCACCGGGGATTTGCACCCAGCGGGTAGAAGTTGATGCCGAACGGCCGCGTCAGGCCAGAGGCGAAAACGCTGACCAGTTGTGGCTTTCCGTCGCGGGTGAGACCGCGAAAAACCTTGATGTCACCCGCGCCGGTTTCCGCGACGAACACATCGCCGTTGGGCGCGGTGCGAATCAAGCGCGGATTATCCAGTCCGCTCGCATACAAGCCAACCTTGAAGCCCGTCGGCGCCTGAGGCCACATATTTTCAGGGCGAGGCACAATCTTCGGACCGTTGCCCGCCGACTGGGTGGCAAAGGGCGCAGGCAAGTCTGCCACCGTAATCTTGCGAACGGTTCCCGGCTTTTCATAGCGGAAATCGGTGAATGGCGGCTTAGGGGGCGGTGCGCCAATGGCTCCGGCGTCCGCTCCGTCACCGCCAGCCGCGAGAGGCGCGGCCTGCGGGTTCCGCAGCGATTTCAGGAAGGCGACGATCTGCCACCGTTGCTCGGCAGGCAAGCTCGCCCAGGCGGGCATTCCATCCGCTACGTCGCCCTTAGTGACGAACCAGAAAATCTGGCCCGGCGTTGCTGATTGGGTAGCTCCTCTGGCAAGCGCAGGCACGTTCCCCATCCCTTGTGCGTTCTGGCCGTGACAGCCAGCGCATTTTTGCCCGTACAGGCTGTGGCCAGTTTCGGCATTTTGCTGGCCCGGGTACGGATTTTTCATCTCGGCCACCGAAGCAGGAGAATTGTGGAAAGTTTGAGCTTGGATTTGGGCTGGTAATGATACAAGGATGATAACAAAGACAGCTACAGCAAGAGTCGCAAGCGGATAAGCTAAAGCGGATTTTCTCAATCGTTTCCTCCTGCAGCAAGCATCGCCCGGCAGAACCGGGGGAAATTCCATCGGATTAGACTATTTTAATGTTCATTTGTTTTCAATCATCACAGGCTTCATTCCGCAAATTTTTTGCGCTTTCCTCGCCTTCCCTTCAGCCATTTTCTAATGTTTGGGACTGCTCTGTAGAACAGAGCCCTATCCGCAGAACTCTGGTTACAAGAACCGAGGGCGCCAGTCTGAGACTTATGAGACAAATGGGACAGCCATTATTAGAAATATTGATTCTAAATAACTTCTTGGGTTCGTTTCGTGAATTCTGTGTGTTTTGCCTGTTCCTTCATGTGCCATTTTCTAATCTTCTGGGCGCAACAGCTACCTGCCACCGGAATTAAATGCTCTTAAAATAGTATCATAAGGAAGCGGCAAGCGACCGGCCCAGCGATCCATGGCACCGGTCAGTCAATGCGACCGTAATTTCGGACACACTGTTGTTTTTTCTGCCGCTACAACCGCAGTGGCGACACCGACTTACTTAATGTCACTTGCTTTTGCGCGAGGGGCGGAGCTATACTGCAATCGTGCAGGGAAAAAGTGGGCGAAAGCCCACTTTTTTGTTGGGGCCTCCTCAAAATCCGACCTTGGCCGGTAAGCCCCGGCGCACCGGAGCAACATGGCCGTTGATGTGGAAAAAATCAGGGAAATGGCCGTGCGGGTAGCCGCCTCGGAAGGCCTCACCCTCGTTGACGTGGAGCTGAAAGGCGGACGAACGAATCAGCTTTTGAGGATTTATATCGATAAGCCCCAGGGCGTATCGCACGCCGATTGCCAAGTGGTCAGCGAACAGATGAGCGCGCTGCTTGACGTAGAGGACCTGTTTCCAGGTCAATATACGCTCGAAGTTTCGTCACCGGGGCTCGATCGCAAGCTGGTAAAAGCCAGCGATTATGAACACTTTGCGGGCCGTAAAGCGCGTTTGGTGCTGCAGGAGCCGATGAGCGACGGCAACAAGGTGCTTGAGGGCCGGCTGGTAGGTTTCGAGGCGGGCCGTGTGAGGTTGGATATAGGCGAAAGCCAGATCCGCGAATTTGAGCTTTCAAGCATCGCTAAGGCGAAGCTAGTGCTGGAGAAATAGGCAGCGGCGGAATTTCGTTTTGCAAGACATGAGGATATAGCTGTGACGACGAGCTTGCTTTATCAAACCATTGACCAGTTGAGCCGCGAGAAGGGCATCGATCCGCAGGTGATTATTTCCGCCGTGGAAGACGCCATTCTGGTCGCCACGCGCAAGTATTACAAATCCTCGGAAGACCTTGAATCGCATTTCAATAAGGAAACCGGCGCGGTGGAAGTC
>DASZAA010000166.1:0-2065 GCA_035945615.1 Terriglobia bacterium | reverse complement strand
CGCACGAGATCAATCTTGTCAATCACGGGCGAGTGCAGGGGAAAGATGCGCTCCACGCCCTGACCAAAGGAAATCTTGCGGACGGTGAAGGTCGCGTTCGATCCCCCGCGACGGATGCGAATGACCGTGCCCTCGAACGCTTGGATGCGCTCCTTATCACCTTCCTTGATTTTGACGTGCACGCGCACCGCGTCGCCGGCGCGGAACGCCGGATGACCTTTGCGCATTTGTTCCTGTTCGATTTTCTCGATGAGTGACATGGGGCTGACCCTTTCTAAACTCTTTTTATGTTAGTGAGGATTACAAATTATAGTGGCACTTTTTTCTGTAGCGGCGCTCTCTGAGCGCCGAAAAACCGGCGGCCAGAGGCCGCCGCTACAACATTTGTCGTCACTATAATTTGTAATCCTTAATAGTGTACACGGCTTGTGCGAGCAACATGCTTCAATGCGTGGCGCATACATCGCGCATTTTACCAGGTGTGTGACTCATGAAAACCAAATCTCTCGTGAAAAGCGGCCATTGTGCGCTGCCCAGGTTATTCACGCGCCTGTTTGGCGGACGCTATGCCAGCATCCCCGATCAAATCAGGGCGCATCCGGCTGGTCTTCAGTAATGCCTGGCGGCGGCGCCAAGCGCGAATCTCGCTGTGGTTGCCGGAAAGCAGCACCTCTGGAGTCTTCAGTCCGCGAAATTCCGCCGGGCGAGTATACTGCGGAAAATCAAGCAGGCGCGCATCTTTGCCATTCGCGGCATCCTCAGCCGCAAAGGATTCCGACTGCTTGGATTCCTCATTGCCGAGCACGCCGGGCAGCAGCCGCGCCACCGTTTCCATGAGCACCGCCGCCGGCAGCTCGCCGCCGCTCAAGACGTAATCCCCGATGGAGATTTCATCTGTGGCCAGATGCGTGGCAACGCGCTCATCAACGCCCTCGTAGCGCCCGCAGATGAGCGCCAGCCGTGGCTCGCGGCTGAGTTCCTCGGCAACTTGCTGGCTGAGCACGCGGCCCTGCGGCGTCAGCAGCGCCACGCGAAGCGGCCTCTCCGGCGTTTCGCTTTGTAAGCTTTCCACTGCGCGGAACAACGGCTCCGGTTTGAAGACCATGCCCGGACCGCCGCCGAAGGGGCGGTCGTCCACTGTGCGGTGCGCATCGTCAGTGAAATTGCGCAGGTTGTGCAGGTGAATCGACACCTGCCCGCCTTCAATCGCGCGCTTCAACAGCCCGTGCTCTAAGATGCTGCCAAAGAATTCCGGAAAGATGGTGATGATGTCGAAACGCATTAAAATATTCCACGGGTGCTGTAGCGGCGGCTTCTGGCCGCCGGTCTTTACTATTTGAAAGCCGCCGGCTGGAGATCGCTGCTACAGCACCGGACATCACTTCTCGTGTCAGGATTTTTGTAGAGCAGGGTTCGCTTTTCAACCCTGCGGCCTTTTATTGATCCGGCTAAAAGCCGCAGCCTTAAAATACGAACGTTGCGCGCCAAAGACCATTCAACCGTTCACGTCTTTTCCGGCTCATTTAACTCGAGCAAATCTTCTGGCGGATCGAGCAGGATAAATTTCGCTTCGGGATCAATCTCCCGGCAAATATCCTGGGCGAAGGGAATCAGGACTTCAGCCCGTCCAGGAGAATCCACGTGCAAGAGCGGTACGCCTCCCGTCGGCTCAATCGCAGTCACCGTGCCAATCGCAACGCGCGCTTCCGGGGGGCCAGTGAGCACGCGGCACCCTTCAATTTCCGGCCAATAGTATGTGTTTGCGGGAAGCGGAACGCGTTCCTGAAACGGAATCAGAACGGTCAATCCGCGCAGGTCTTCCGCCTGAGAGATGGAATCAATCCCATGCAACTTGAGCACGACTCTGCCTTGATGCAGCCACGCCCTCTCAAGCTCCATCTCGCGCAGAGCGTCGCTGGGTTCGTCTGCGCTTTCAAAAGAGCCGTTTGCGAGGAAAACCCGCGCGATTGCCTGAAACCGCCCAGGAAAGTCCGTCATGAGTTCGGCGGAAACTTCTCCGTGGCGGCCCTGCGGCCGGACGATGCGGGCGATGGCGATAAAGCGG
>DASZAA010000165.1:0-9922 GCA_035945615.1 Terriglobia bacterium | reverse complement strand
ATATTGTACACCAGCAGGAACAAGGGCCGGTGGTTACGGGCGATTCGCTGCGCCGCTAGAAAATTCAGTTACACTATGGCCCCGTGGCGGCGCGGTGCAACGCAGAAAGGATGGCTGCGGAGGAGCCGGAGCGGAACTTCACCGTCTTACTGTCGGCAAGCCGGATATAAAACTCATTGCCGCCGGTCGATCCCCACCGGATGCCGGTCAGCGGCGACGTAAACGCTTCCTTGCCGTTTGACGGCTGATAGCGGACGGTCTGCCCTTCGATCACGAGCAGCCCTTTGGATGATCCCAGCCGGTGGAGGTATTCCACAGGAAAGCTTGCGGCCACAGCCGGGGCGAGCTGCGCGCTCGAAGCATGTTGTGATACGCTCTGATTTGCAGCGCCGGACGGCGGCGCCACGGTCGCCTGCGACGCGCCCCACTTGGCGTTCAAAAATCCAGTGCCTCCAGGAGGCAGGTTGAAATTGGAATCAATGTCGTTGAACCCCGAAAGAGAGGCGCGAAGACTGTGCACGCCGGCAGCGAGGTTTTGAACGGTCAATTGACCATTCGCGCCTGCTATGCCTGCCGGCTTGCCGTCAATATAAATCTGCGCTCCGGGAGCGGTGGTCACAATGACAGTGGCGAGAGAAGGATTGGAAGGGGCCGGGGCCGCGCGCGCAACTTCCTGTCGCCCAGAAGGTCTTCCGGGGGTTTCCGGCGCGGTCACTGCTTCGTGGAGTTGCTGCGCAGGATGGGTCTTCGACGGGTTGCTGCCCTTCGGGGCTAGGTTCTTAGCGGCAGACGTCTTCGCCGCATCCGGCTTTGTTTCCGCAGCCGCCGCTTGGGATGGTTGAGATTCAGTGGACGGATTCGGCGCCGTCGATTCGGCCGCCGGTCCTGCGGCGCTCGATGAGGAAGCGACCGGCGGCGGAACAGGGGCAGGCTGGCTCGTTTTCGCGGCTGTCTGCGCGGGCAATTCCGCTTTGGCCGCCGGGAAATACCTGTTGAAATAGCCAAAGTGGAAGCCTCCCCACACGGCTCCGCCTCCCAAGACAATCACAATCAGCGCCACGACCACCGCCAGCGGCCAGCGCGACTTGCGCGCCACGGCAGGTGGGATAGCAATAACCGGGGGAGCTTCGAGGGACATTGGCGTGGCGGTGGCGGTCGCTGCGGATGAAACTCTGGATAGAGTCGGAGTCGGCTGCGTCGTCTGCCCCGCGTAGGTTTCCGGCGTTCTTCCCAGCGCCGCCGGAGCCGCAATCATGGTGGCTCCATAGTTGGCGGAACTCTCCCCAGAGGTTGATCCGCCCTCTGCAAGTCCGCTCTCAGCCGCAGTCAACTCTTGAATAAGCGCCTCTCCTGTTTGAGGCCGCAAGTTCGGGTCTTTTTCCAGGCATTTCATCACGACACGCGCAAGCGTGGGAGGAATATTCAGCCCGGGTTTTGCCTCAAGCAGCGGGCGAGGCGGCGTGTTGATATGCGCCAGCAGGAGCTGCATCGTGGTGTCGGTCTTAAAAGGCAGTTCACCGGCCAACATCTGGTACATCACCACGCCCAGTGAATAGATGTCAGAGCGGCCATCAAGCTGGTCGCCACGCTTGCCGAGCGCCTGCTCGGGCGACATGTATTGTGGCGTTCCGATCACAATGCCCGTGCCGGTCAGAGTCATGCCGCTATCGCCCGAGCGCGATTCCTTGATCTTGGCGATGCCGAAATCGAGCACCTTGGCCTGTTCGCCGGCGGGCGTCTGAATCAGGACGATGTTGGCGGGTTTGATATCGCGATGCACCATGCCCAGGCGGTGCGCGGCGTTGAGCGCCGAAGCCACCTGCTTGATGATGGAGCAGACGCGCGGTGCGGGCAGCGGTCCCTCCTGCTCGATCAAATCCTTGAGACTTCGCCCCTCGATATACTCCATCACCATGAAGGGCAGCCCGTCTTCGGATTCGTCGATGTCGTCTACGCGGACCGCATTCGGATGGTCAAGCTTGCGGGCAATGACGGCTTCCTGCTTAAACCGTTTTACGAAAAGCGCGTCCCCGAGAAGCTCCGGGTTCATTACCTTGATCGCGCGCAGCTCTTCAAACGTGACGTGCGTTGCCTTATAGACAGCCCCCATGCCGCCCTGTCCGACTTTGCTCAAAATGCGGTATTTCCCGCGGATGATGTTGCCCTCTGCCCATCCGCTGGATTCAACCAGCTTCGATCCGTCCTGAGGACAAACACTAAAGCGGCTAGGATAGTTTGACTCGCAAGTGGGACACCTTTTCATAGCAGCTGCGCCAATATACTTTCGGGCAAGTATAGCATAGCGGCCCCTGCCTGCGTGCTGTCTTCGGAAACGGGATGCGAGTAGTAGAGCGCAGTCGACTGTTGCGGCGTCTCGCCCCCTTTCTGGCTCAGAGCAGGTCGCCCCGGTCAGTGTTTTCCTGGCCGGGGGGGTATTCGGGTCAAGGAAAGGCCCAAAGAGCAGGCGAGGGTACGAAACGATCTTGGGCGGGATTTATTGCTGCAGAACATCGTTCTAGCGCGGGCTGACGTTGAGATTCATACGGCGGCCAGAGGCCGCCCCTGCGACTGAAGCAGGCCTCTGCATTCGCGGTTTAGAATTGACTTCTAAAGTCCCGATGACTTAACCTTGGTTTTGTGCCTGCCGGCAGGATTTTCCTCTAACATGGCGGTGAAGGGGCGGGGTAGCTCAGTGGTAGAGCGAGGGTCTCATAATCCCTAGGTCGGGAGTTCGATCCTCCCCCCCGCTACCAGATTTGAAAGGGGCTTGACGGCTCCCGTTGGCGTCCTGATGGCAAACTATACGGCCAACCGGAGTGAGGGTCAATCCAGATCGATGTCGCGTAAGGGCGGGGTAGCGGGGATGTCGCCGCCTTTCTTCAGAGCTTCCTCAAACTTCCGTTCGAGAATCTTTGATTTGGATTTCTGCTCCTCCAGGCTTTTGCGGAAGAGGGTATCGCGGTGCGCGGCGTCTTTTGCGAGCAGTTGAGAGGCGTGATCAAGGTCCCGCCCAACTGGATGAGCATGTTTTACGGGCGGAGTTGAATGGATTACCGCGCCAAGGCCGGAATCAAGGGTTAATTCCGACCCGCAGCAAGGACACGTGACCTCAAAGTTGCGGCGCATCGCTGCTCCCTTCCGCCAAGGCACGGGACAGTTTAAATCAGCCCTGACTTTCTACGGCCCCATGCTACTCGCCTGGCAAGCCCCTGTCAACGCGCGTTACTCACCGCGTACGTCTTTTGATTTAAAGAGACTGGCATTCTGAGACGGTGTTAACTTATTAGTATATCCTTGCTTTAACTCCTTGACTATGTTAGGGTTTTTACTGAATATACCTTAAGGTCCGCTGCCGGGGCACACCAGCATTTCCTTCTTCAGGGGCGCGCGAGGCAACTTCCGGGCTCCTGCCTCTTTCACCCTAGCGCGGACAGGGCTGACATGGAAGTTCGATTTCCGGAAGAGCCGCGGTTTCCGGCCTGGAAGATTCCTTTCCTGCAGTATTTGATTGCCGCCATCTTTTTGGGATTGCTCGCGGGATACTGGCGGCTGCAGGTCACGCAGCACCAGCAGTACGTCGAGGAGTCCGAGCGCAACCGCACCCGCGACCTTCCCATCATCGCGGCGCGGGGCCGCATCCTCGACCGCAATGGAGAAGTTTTAGTCGACAGCCTCCCCGCCTTCAGCGTGCTCCTCTCGCGGGATGATCCCCAAAAACTCACGTCGGACTCATTGAAGGGCATTGCGCTTGGACTTGGCATTGACCTTGAAGATTTACAGCAACAATTGCGGCAGATGGCGAACTTGCCGCGCTACCAGCCGGTTGTGATCAAGAAATCCGCCTCGATGCAGGACGTTACTTTTGTCGAATCCCACCGCACCGAATATCCAGAGATTGACATTATTCAAACCGAACAGCGGTTTTATCCAAAACACTACATGGCGGCGGCGCTCTTAGGATACGTGGGCGATGTTTCCGCCGAGGAAGTTGCGAGCAGTCACTCTCGCTTTCACCCCGGAGACGTAGTGGGAAAGACGGGAATCGAGCGTGAGTATAACTCAATTCTCACCGGGCAAGACGGAATGAAGCGCGTGGTGGTGAACAGCCGGGGGCAAGAGATGGGATCGATGACCACCATCTCTCCTCATCCGGGTCACGATCTGCGCCTGACCCTTGATCTGAACCTGCAGCTTGCCGCCGAGCAGGCTCTGGGCGACCAGCCAGGGGCGGTGGTGGCTCTGGACCCGCGCACAGGCCAAGTGCTCGCAATGGTAAGCCACCCTGATATCGACCCCAATGAATTCGCGCACCACATCGACCCCACCGAATGGGAGCAGCTTGTCTCTGATCCCGAAAAGCCGCTCATGAACAAAGCGATTCAAGCGCAACTTGCGCCCGGCTCTATTTTTAAGATTGCGATGTCGGTAGCCGGGCTTGAATCTCATGAAATCAATCCAGGCTACACGGTGAACTGCCCCGGCTATGCTACTTTTTATGGACACACCTATCACGATTGGACGTGGTGGAAAGAACATCGCGGACACGGCATGGTCAATCTCCATCGCGCCATCGTGATTTCCTGCGACGTCTACTTTTACACATTGGGCAAGATGCTTGGCATCGATAAAATCGCATACTACGCCCAGCATCTAGGTTTGGGATCGAAAACAGGGATCGACTTGCCCGGCGAAGAGCCAGGGCTCATGCCCACGCCGGAGTGGGTGGAAAGCCATTTCCGGCACAAGTGGTACGCGGGTGAGACAATCTCAGTTGCGATCGGACAGGGTGCGATTGCCGCGACTCCGTTGCAAATTGCCCGGATGATTGGAGGCATTGCGTGGGGCGGCGTCTTCTATCGGCCGCATTTAGCTTTCAACGATGAACTGACTAAGCTGGGGAAGGCACCGCCAGACGCTTTGAGCCGGTTTCCTCTAAGCACGGAAACGGTGCAGGCGGTCACAAGCGGCATGTGGGGCGTCGTCAATGAAGGTGGAACGGGTGGGGGCGCTCGCGTGGCGGGTTTGGATATAGCGGGTAAGACAGGCACGGCGCAAGTGGTTAGCGTTGCTCTTAAGAACTCAGCGCATAGCGCCAACTATAAGAATAACGCATGGTTTGTAGGATACTCGCCGTCGCCTGATCCGGAGATTGTCGTGTGCGCGCTGGTGATGCACGGAGGCGAGTCGAGCGTCGCATCGCCCATCGTTGGGGCCGTTATCAAGGAATACTATGAGGAATACCATCCGCAGGACTTGCGTGCCGGTGTCAACTCGCAACCGTCGGCGGCGACCCAGGGCGCTGTAAGAGCTGGCGTGCTTCCCTGATCCTATTTTGCTCAGGTGGCCCCTCGAAGGCTTCGGCCGCCGGCCTTTACTATTAAAAACCGGCGGCGTGACGTCGCCGCTACAACTTAAAAAAATGAGAAAAGGTTTTAATCTGCGAGATCTCGATTGGTTGTTGTTGCTCACGGCGCTGCTGCTCGCGGCGATCGGCGTCGTCGAAATCTACAGCACCACGATGCACACGGCGCTGGCCGGTCAATACAGAAAGCAAATCGATTGGGTGCTGGTTGGGGCTGTTTTGGCGTTGGTGGCAAGCCAGATTGACTACCGCATCATATTCGATCAATCGATCCTGCTCTATGTCGTCAGCGTGCTGGGACTCGCGGCTCTACTGGTGATCGGGCATCCGGTGGGAGGCGTGCGGCGCTGGATTTCGATTGGGGGGTTCAGTTTCCAGGTGTCCGAAATGGTTAAACTGATTATAATAGTATGCGTAGCAGCTTATTTTGCAAGCCGCAAGGCAAAGCCTGTTACGTGGAAGGATTTAGCCTTTCTTGGGCTTCTGGTTGGAATACCAGCCGTGCTTGTGGCGCGCGAGCCTGACTTGGGCACCGCCCTGACGTTTGCCCCAGCGGTTATTGCCGGTATTTTTTTCGCCGGCATACGCTTCCGGCAGTTGCTGATCATCGCGGTGGCCATTGCACTGATGCTGCCGGTAGGGTGGCACGTGCTGCGTCCCTACCAGCGCGAGCGTCTCATGACGTTTGTGCATCCCGCGCAGGACGTGCGCGGCTCAAGTTACCAGGTGACTCAGTCAAAGATTGCGATCGGCTCCGGCGGGCTCTGGGGAAAAGGAATTGGAAACGGGACGCAAAGCCGGCTCGGCTTTATCCCGGTGTCTCATGCGGATTTTATTTTTGCAGCGTACGCGGAAGAACAAGGCTTTGCCGGCACGCTGGTGGTCCTCTTCCTGTACTTCGTCCTATTGATTCGTCTACTCGATGGGGCGCAAATGGCGGGAGATCGCGCCGGCGCATTTTTTGTAATCGGATTGGCTTCGGTACTCTTTTTTCAGGTTGCAGTTAACGTTGGAATGATGATCGGTTTTTTGCCCATCACGGGGATTCCGCTTCCACTCATGAGCCAGGGCGGATCTTCCGTCTTATTCACGTTTGTGGGATTAGGCCTGGCGATGAGCGTGAGAATGCGCCGCCTCGTGAATTGAGCGAGGCCGGCTGAAGTCACGGAATTTTGTTGCATGACGGTTTTTGTTCGATCAAGGCGCGCCACAAAGGATTACGACGGAAGGCATACGGACGCTGGCCGTACGTGGGCGGCTATCATGCCGCTGGGCGCGCCAAACGCTGGCCGGGGCAGCTTGGTTAATCAGGCGCCGCAAGGCCGCTGGGGATAAAGCGGAAGTTGATCCTTGCATCGCAAGTTGATCCTTCCGGAAACTCCCGGAAAGGAATTTCCATGACAAAGGAATTGCTGGTTTCTTCGTCTCCGCACGAGACGAAGGTGGCAGTACTCGAAGATGATCAATTGGTTGAGGTTTATTTTCAGCGGGATTTGGATTCGGGCTTGGTGGGGGGCATTTATAAAGGTAGGGTTAACCGCGTCCTTCCTGGGATGCAGTCTGCCTTCGTTGATATCGGCTTGGAACGGGATGCGTTTCTGTACGTGTCCGACTTTTTTGAAGATTCAGAGGAATACGACCGGGTCTTTACCGATGCGGAAAATCGTGTTGCAAAGGTCACTGGTGAACCTCTGACGGCAGTTGATCTGCCGCGCGCTGAAACGGTTACTACGGCGAACCCCATGGATGCGGGCAACGCGCAAGCCTTTTCTGAGGGTGAAAACGCGCCCGCAGTGCTCGATTCGCAACAGGAGCAATCGTCCCTGCCAACCGTTCCACCTAATACAGATGTGCAGGCTCTGCCGGCAGACGCACCAACCGGATCCTCGTTAGCGACGCCTGCTGAAACGAAGATTGAGCAAAGGGATTTCCATCCGCGCGAGTTTTTAAAGCGTGATTCTCCAGGCCGGCGGCATCGGCGGCGCGGGCGCGGGTTCCGCGAGAACCGTTTTAGCTTTCGGCGGGAAAGCGAAAAGGAAAAAACGCCAGACGTCCAGAGTTATTCGGATACGAGACCCTTGGAGCCTCTCCCCGGAGAGTCTCTCGCCAAATACAGCCAAGCGGCGACTGCAAACCCCGCGGCAGAGCCAGAAACCGCGCATTCTCTCGAGCCCCAAGGCGTGCCCCACCTGTCCGAAGATCAGGACCAAGATCACGCTGAACGCGGCGCTCCGTCCCTCCAACCCGTAATTGAAGCTCACGATTTTGATCGCGCCGTTTCTGAAACGCCACAAGAGACAGTGGTCCCGCCGGCAGATGAAATCAAAACGCCCTTCGCGACGAATGCTACTTCGGATGACGATGCCATTGAAGGCGGCGAGCCGGATTCTGAATCGCAACTCGCCGGAGCAAATTCGGATTGGACGCTTGAAATAGCAGAAGAGAAGCGCATTGAACAGCTTGGCGTCGCGTCAGGCGAGTCGCCGGAAGAAGCTCTAGCCGAGGCCTCGCCGGAGCAGGAAAAGGCGTTCGAGGATAATGAATCCGCAGTTTCCGCGCCCGAAGATGAAAACACGTTTTCCCCATCGATCAATGGGGAAGAGGCTGCAAACGCTGGCGTCACGGCAGAGCCGGTCGAGACAACCGAAACCATTCCCGCGCAAACCTATACTTTGCGCGATTCCCACAGCCATGCGCGCGTGGCCCCAAGGCGCGGACGCAAGGGGAGCGGGCGCGGCCGTTTTCGCGGTCAGCATGGCCGCAAGCCTGACGCGGGCGGCGCCGAACGCCCGCGCGGTGGAAACCATCAGCCGCTACCCATCAATGAATTGCTGAAAGAAGGCCAGGAAATACTGGTGCAGATTGCAAAGGAACCACTCGGCACTAAGGGAGCGCGGATCACTTCGCACATTGCCTTGCCCGGCCGGTATCTGGTTTACATGCCGACCATCACTCACATCGGAGTATCCCGCAAAATTGGCTCCGACGAAGAACGCCTCCGCCTGCGGAATATCATCCTCGAAAACAGAGGATCGTTAACAGGAGGTTTTATTGTGCGCACCGCCGGCGCCGGCCGCAGCGAAGATGAGCTGAAAGCTGATCTGGCTTTTCTCACCAACCTTTGGAATGAAATTCGCGCGCGCGCGGAACGCAGCAAAGCTCCAGCGCTGCTTCACCGTGATCTTACTTTGGTCGAGCGCATCTTGCGTGATCTGCTTTCCCCGGATTTCAAATGCGTCCGCGTGGACAACGAGATTGAATACGAGCACGTGCTGGATTTCGTTAATCGCTTTCAACCGGCGCTGATTGGCCATGTGAAGCTTTATACGCGGGACGCTCCGCTGTTCGAGGAGTTTGGCATTCAGGCGGAAATCGACAAGGCCTTGAAGCCCAAGGTGTGGTTGAAATCCGGAGGCTATATCGTCATCAATCAGACCGAGGCGCTAGTCGCCATCGACGTGAATACGGGCAAGTATGTCGGGAAGACGAACCGCCTGGAAGATACCATCGTCAAAACTAATATTGACGCGGTCATGGAGATTGTGCGCCAGATCAGACTGCGCGACCTCGGCGGAATTATCGTGATCGACTTCATCGACATGGATGAGCGCCGCAACCGCGTCAAAGTCGTGCAGGCGTTGGAAGACGCGCTGCGCCGCGACCGCGCGCCCACTAAAATTCTCGCATTTAACGAATTCGGGCTGGTGGCGCTCACGCGCAAGAGGGCCAAGCAGTCGCTTGAGCGGACGCTGTGCGAGCCGTGCGCTCAGTGCTCGGGCGCCGGCTGGGTGAAGTCCATTGCCACTGTAAGCAATGAAATCGTAGCTGAGGCGCGTAAAATGGCCTCGCAAATTGACGGCAAATCCATGACGCTGCGGGTTAACCCGCAGGTGGCCGCGAACTTGAAATCGAAAGACGGGATTCTGCTTTCAGAGATCGAGGCTTCGTCGCGCAAGGAAGTGATCATCAAGAGCGACCCAACCGTGCCTCAGGAACGCTTTGAAATATTCTGAGGAGACCTAAGCGCTTTAAAGTAGCCATGGCATGGTTCTCGTGCCCTGGGCGTTTTTCAATCAATCCGTATCAAATCGTTGCTCCCTAAACGGATCTCCGTAAATGTGGTAGCCGTTCTGCTCCCAGAATCCCGGCTGGTCACGGGGCATGAACTCCAGCCCGCGAACCCACTTCGCGCTTTTCCATCCATAGAGCCTGGGCACCACCAGCCGCAACGGGCCGCCGTGCTCGGGCGCGAGCGGCTCCCCATCGTGCTTCAAGGCAAAAAGCACGTTATCTTCCATTAAGTCTTTAAGAGGCGCATTTGTAGTATAGCCTTCGCCGCAGTGGATCATGACGTGGGACGCACTCGGTCGAGGCCTGGTCATATCATAGAAGGTGCGGAAGGCCACCCCTTCCCAGTGGTTGTCAAAGCGGCTCCATCGCGTGACGCAGTGGAAGTCCGCTGTCACCTGGATTCGCGGCAAGGCTAGAAACTGCGCCCAGCTCAAATGCAGTGGATTTTCCACCAGACCCGCAGTGCGGAAATCCCATATTTCAGGATCG
>DASZAA010000164.1:0-4047 GCA_035945615.1 Terriglobia bacterium | reverse complement strand
TAAGTAAGTAGAGGGAATCTTGAAACGCACGGGAACCGATGAGGTTTTGCGCTGTTCGTTCTGCCACAAGAGCCAGGATGCTGTCCGCAAGCTGATCTCTTCTCCGGATGACCGCTTCCGGGCCTACATCTGCGATGAATGCGTGGTGGCGTGCAATAGCATTCTGGAAAAAGACTCGCCCGAGCGTGCACAACTGCCCCAAGCGAAGCTTTCCAAGCCGGTTGAGGTGAAAGCGTTCCTCGAACAGTACGTGGTGGGCCAGGACAAAACGAAAAAGAAGCTTTCAGTGGCTGTTTACAATCATTACAAACGAATTTTGATGTCGCGTACCCGCAGCGACGTGGAGCTAGCGAAATCAAACATTCTTCTGATTGGCCCTACCGGAACTGGCAAAACGCTTCTCGCGCAGACGCTGGCGCGGTTGCTCGAAGTGCCCTTCGCGATGGTCGACGCCACCACGCTGACTGAGGCGGGCTATGTCGGCGAGGATGTGGAAAACATTATTTTGAAGCTGCTGCAAAGCGCCAATAATGACGTTCTGGCGGCACAACAGGGCATTATCTACATCGACGAAATCGATAAAATCGCCAAGAAGGATGAGAACCCGTCGATCACGCGCGACGTTTCGGGCGAAGGCGTGCAGCAAGCGTTGTTGAAGATTCTCGAAGGAACGACTGCCAACGTTCCCCCGCAGGGCGGGCGCAAACATCCGCACCAGGAGTTCACTCCGGTGGACACCACGAACATCCTTTTCATCTGCGGCGGCGCCTTTGTGGGTCTTGAGCGGATTATCGGGCGGCGGATCGGCAAGCGGGCGATGGGGTTCCACGCAGCCGCGGCAAACCCGGCCGCGCCGGCGGGCCGCAGGAATATTGAAACTTTAGAGCAGGTTCAGCCGATAGATCTTATCAGATACGGCCTGATTCCCGAATTTGTAGGCCGTCTGCCGGTGGTTTCGGTGCTGGGCGACCTAGACGAAACGGCGCTGATTGAGATTCTGACTCGGCCCAAGAACTCGCTGACGCGCCAGTATCAGCGGCTGTTCGAGTTTGAAAACGTCAAGCTGCGCTTCACCGATGAGGCGCTGCGGGCGGTTGCGCGGCAGGCGCTCGAAAGAAAGCTTGGAGCGCGTGGGTTGCGAATGATCCTCGAAGACCTGATGCTCGACCTGATGTACCATCTGCCGAGCCAGCGCAAGGTCCGCGAATTCGTGGTGACTGACGAGATGGTTCGCACGCGCGAGATTAATTTCGATTCCTTAATGTTGGAAAAGGCAGGCTAATGAGCTCTTCAATCATCCCCGGACGCGAGAAAAGCGAAACCCGCACCCTTCCCATGATGCCCATTCGGGACGTGGTGATCTTTCCATTCATGATGACGCCGTTCGTGGTGGGGCGCGAGAGCTCGATCAACGCTCTTGAAGAGGCCCTAGCGGGCGATAAGAAGATTTTTCTTGCAACCCAGCACGACGCTTCCGTAGACGACCCGAAACCCAACGAGATTTACCAGGTAGGCACAATCGCGACAATCGTCCAGAGCCTGAAGCTGCCAGATGGCAATATCAAGGTGCTGGTGGAAGGCGTGGAGCGGGGGAAGATTCAAAGAATCTCGAACGAAGAGGGCTATTACCGGGTTGTAGTGAAGACTGCCGCCTTCCGCGTAGTTAACACGCCAAGCGTTGAGCAGCTCGTGCAGCGCATTATCTCGCTTTTTGAGCAGTACGTGAAGCTCTCACAGAGCTTGAATTACGAAACGATGATTGCCGCGGTCAAGGTGGATGAGATCGGAAAGTTCACCGATACGGTCTCCGCCAATCTGAATATTTCTATTGAAGAAAAGCAGGAGCTGCTTGAAATCTTCGACCCGGTGGATCGGCTCACGCGGCTTGCCGACATCCTCGATATCGAGATCGAGAAACTGAACGTGGACCGGACTATTCAAGGCCGCGTGAAACGGCAAATGGAGCGCGCGCAGCGCGAGTACTATCTGAACGAAAAGATCAAAGCCATCCAGAAAGAGCTTGGTCGCAACGAGAAAAGCGAAAACGACGAGCTGAAGAAGAAGATCGAAGCCGCCGGAATGACGAAAGACGCAAAAGAGAAGGCGCTGGCGGAGCTTAAGCGGCTGGAGATGATGCCGCCCATGTCGGCTGAATCCACCGTCTCGCGAAACTACCTCGACTGGCTCCTGGCGGTGCCCTGGAAGAAGAAATCCAAAGAGATCCGCGAGATTAAGCGCGCCGAGCAAATCCTCGAGGAAGATCATTATGGCCTCGAGAAAATCAAGGAACGGATTCTCGAATTCCTTGCCGTGCGCCAGCTTGTGAAGACCCCAAGGGGATCGATCCTCTGCTTTGTCGGGCCGCCGGGAGTGGGCAAGACCTCGCTCGGGCGGTCGATTGCGCGCGCCACAGGACGCAAATTCGTCCGGCTTTCGCTCGGCGGAGTGAGGGACGAAGCAGAAATCCGCGGCCACCGGCGCACTTACATTGGCGCTCTGCCGGGACAGATCCTCCAGATGATGAAGAAGGCGGCGGTGACCAATCCCGTGTTTCTGCTCGACGAAGTTGACAAGATGAGCATGGACTTCCGCGGCGATCCCTCTGCGGCGCTTCTCGAAGTTCTCGATCCTGAGCAGAACGACACTTTTATGGATCACTACCTCGACGTGGAGTACGACCTTTCCAAGGTCTTCTTCATCACCACGGCCAATGTGATCCATACCATCCCCCAGCCGCTGCAGGACCGCATGGAAATTCTGCGGCTGACGGGATACACGGAACCGGAGAAGGTGGAGATTGCCAAGCGTTTTCTCATCCGCAAGCAGCTTGAGGCCACGGGTCTGAAGCCGGAAAATCTCACGATCACGGATGAGGCTGTCACCGGCGTTATTCGCGGCTATACACGTGAAGCTGGGGTGCGGAACCTGGAGCGGGAAATTGCCAACATTTGCCGCAAGGTGGCGCGCAAGGTAGTGAAAGAAGGCAAAGGCCTTCAGGTGACAGTGGGCAAGGACGACTTGGCCGAATATCTAGGCGTCGTCAAATTCCGCGACACCAAATCAGAAGAGAAAAATGAAATCGGTTTGGCCACCGGGCTTGCCTGGACCGAGGTGGGCGGCCAGATCCTGCATATCGAAGCGACAACCATGCCCGGCAAAGGCAAGTTGATCCTCACCGGCAAGCTGGGCGATGTGATGCAGGAATCGGGCCAAGCGGCCATGAGCTACGTTCGCTCAAGAGCGGCGCGGCTGGGGCTGGACCCCGATTTTTACCGTCGGCTCGATATCCACATCCACCTGCCCGAAGGCGCGATTCCGAAAGACGGCCCTTCGGCTGGGATTACGCTGGTGACGGCCGCGGTGAGCGCTCTTGCTAAGATTCCTGTGCGCCGCGATTTGGCTATGACTGGCGAGATTACCTTACGCGGAAAGGTGTTGCCGATTGGCGGCGTCAAGGAGAAGTTGATGGCGGCTCATCGCGCTGGGTGCCAGACCGTGCTCCTTCCCCGCGATAACGAAAAGGATCTTTCCGAAGTCCCCGAATCCATTCAACAGGAGATGGCGATCCGGTTCGTGGATACAATGGACGAAGTTTTGGACTTGGCTTTTGAGCGCAAGGTCGAGGAGCATGAGGGGCTGGGGGCTGAACCTCCCACGCCGCCGCCGAGCCTTGAGCCTGTCACACGCGATGTTGAGCGTGAGCCCCTGGCCAACTGAACGGTGGCGCCGCCTGCAGGTAGAGATCGCCGGAAATTCCGGCGGCGGCAAGAAACCATTCGGACGCAGTGGGCATCCAATCGCCTGGATTGATGTAGACCCGGAAGCCTGGAGCGGAAATCCGGCGCGATGCAAATTTCTGCTGACCTCAAGATCTGATACCCAAGACGCGCAATCCCTGGAAGGCACCTTTTCTTGGTTGTCATCTTGCCGTGCTGACCACCTTTGTGAATTCCCTCGTTAAATGACAGTTACGCAAAGACTACTCCCCAATTCACGAAGACGTTCCAAGAAGGCCATAATACCGGCCGAAATTAAAGTTAATTTGAG
>DASZAA010000163.1:0-33943 GCA_035945615.1 Terriglobia bacterium | reverse complement strand
GATCTGCATCTCCACGCCTGTGTCGTACGTATTGTGATATTCAGGCGACTCGTGTACGTCGAACATCACTCCGCTGTCGATGCACGGCCGCGCCTTCCACTCCAGCTTCAGATCGAAATTCGAGTACTCCCCGTCTGTTACAAGGTCCGCATAATCCGCCCGCGGATCCTGGTTGGTCTTCTTCAGTTGGATCGCCCCGTCCACTACCGACCAGTCGCTGCCCGGACCCTTCTCCAGGTACGAGTGCCACCCCTGCAGGTCCCGGCCGTTGAACAGCAACTGCCATCCCTCTTGCTGCTCCTGCGGCGTCAGCATATTCGGCGCCTGCGCCTGAGCAATTCCGCAGACCAGAACGCAGCCCACCGCCACCATCCACAATTTGCTCTTGATCATCCTCACCTTCCTGTAGCAAAAGTAGGGAGTAGCCACGGCACGATTTTCGTGCTGTGGGCTTCTCCTTACGCCCGATACGTTTCGGGCAGCGTTACGTAATCTACCACGATGGCACACAGCTTCGCCTCTAAAAAACTCTGTGACTTTTGACGGCCGCTCGGCCACCGGCCGCACGCAGATCAGAGGAACGTCTATTCAGCACGCAATATCTCAGCGGGATCGATGCGTACCGCGCGGATCACGGGCGGCAGCGCCGCCAACAGGGCCGCGGCCAGAATGGTCAGCCCGGGCACTGCGAGCATCCGGGGATCGGTCGGCGTCACTTGGTAGAGCAGCGACCCGATGTATCGTACCGATACAAAGCCGAGCGCAAGCCCCACAAGAGCTCCGGCGCATACCATCGAGAATATGTCTGCCGTGACGCGCCGCATGACGTGGCCGGCTTGCGCTCCAAGCGCGATGCGGATGGCGATTTCGCGTTGCCGCTGCAGCACGGAGTAGTCGAGCACGCCGTACAAGCCAACGCCTGCAAGCAAGAGCGCGACGGCCCCAAAGAAGAATGCCAGGCGTGCAAGCAGCCGCTCGCGCAAGGTGTCCGAACGGTTGATTTCCGTCTGAGTGCGAATGTTGCTCACGCGGAATTCGGGGCGCGCTCGCAGCACTTCCCGGCGCAGGGTGGATGCCAGCGCAAGCGGGTTGGCGCTCGAAGTTCGCACCACGAACGTCCCGCGGCTAATCGTCTGCAACGCGCCCTGAGCGTCAATAGCGTGGAATGGTACATAGGCCGTCGGGAGGATGGGCCGGCGCATGTCATCTCTGGAGCGAGCGTCGCGGACAAGGCCCACGATCTGAAAACGATCACGCCGCGCGTCTGCGCTTACGCCCTCCAAGTAGTCGAACCACTTGCCGACAGGATTCTGGCCGTCAAAGAATTGCTTGGCAAAGGCCACGTTGACGATGGCGGCGCCGGGAAACGTGTCGCCGGGGCGGAAATCCCTACCATCGATAAGGGGAATCCTCATGGTCTCTATCCAGCCCGGTGAAACTCTCAAAAAATCGGAAAGAACTTCTGAAGGCGCGCCGTGAATCGCAATCGAGCCGTTCCAACTCTCCCCGCTCATCAGCGGCCACCCGGTCAGCGCCACCTTCTCGACTCCGGGCACTGCGCGAAGATGGTCGGCGACCTGATCCCAGAAGACGGGCGGCTGCGCGCGCTGCGTGACGGTTTCGAGATTGAGAATCCGTTCGGCGGAAAAGCCGGTTGGTTGATTCGACAAACGGTCGAACGTGGCCACAAACAGGCCGGCGACGAAAAGCACGAGGAAACAGAAGGCGGTCTGTGCGGCGATCAGCGCGTGCATCAGGTGCCGCCGCGCGCGCGGGCTTTCTCCGCCTTTGAGCGCGCTCGCCGGCTTGACGGCCGAGGCGCGCAGCGCCGGCGCCAGACCGAACAGCAACATTACGCCGACGGTCAGCGCCAAGCCGAACCCCAGGACCCGCCAATCCGCCGGAAGGTACAGACGCGCCGGATTGTCCGGCGGATTGATCTTGCTGACAATGAATGGCGCGGACCGCCAGGCGAACAGCCCTCCCAGGGCGGCCGCCCAAAAGGCGAGGCAAGCGCTCTCCATCAGCACCAGTTGCACCAAGCGCCACCGCCCCGCGCCAATCGAGACGCGCAGCGCCATCTCGCGCGCCCGCGCTGCCGCCTGAGCAATCATCAGGTTGGCGATGTTCGCGCAGGCAATGAGCAGTACCAGCGCCGCGAGCACTCCGAGGGTGACGAGCGGACGTCGATAATCTCTCTGCAGGTTAGAGCTGCCGGAGGGCGCGGGCTCCAGTAACAACTTTTCCTTAAAGAATTTCGCAAGCTGCTGCGGATTCAGTTTGAGGGTCTTTGCCCGCTCCTGCTGAAATTCCCGAAAGTTTGCGACGAGCCTGGCGTGAACGGGTTCGGCGGCGACGCCCGGCCTCAGTTGCACCAACGTTCTGAGCCAGAAATTGTTTGGGCTGGCGAGCGTGCCGGGATTTTTCATCATCATGGGCACGAAGATATCGGTCATGGTGCCGGTCTCAGTGCCGGTGAAGCGCTTTGGGGCTACCCCGACGATCTCGTAGAGATCATTGCCCATGCGGAATGTCCGTCCAATGACTTTGGGGTCCCGTCCGAAACGACTCATCCAATAGTCATAAGAGATCACGGCGTAGGGATGCGCGCCCGGGACGAGATCGTCGTCCTCGGTCAGCAGGCGGCCCAACGCCGGCCTGAGTCCGAACGCGCCGAACATACCGCCCGAGACGTATTGCCAATAGGCTTCTTCGATCTCCGCGTCCGATCCGTAGGTGAGATCGACGCGATCCGCATACGAAACCGCCAGAAGCACAGCTTGCTCTTTCACCGCGGCGCGCATCTGCCGGAACATCGGATACGATGAACTGTCGTATGTCGTTAACCTGCCAGCAGCGCCGACATTTTCAAAAGAGACGACATAGAGCCGTTCAGGCTGGGCCACGGGCAAGGGACGCAGCAACAAGGCGTCAATGAGCCGGAACGCCGATGTGCATGCCCCAATCGCCAGAGCCAATGAAAGGATGGCCGCGGCCGAAGTCACCTTTCGCTTCTTGATCTGCCGCCAACCGAAGATGGCGTCAGCGCGCAACGAGTCAAGCCAGGCAGCCAATCTTATATCGCGGCTCGCTTCGCGTAGTCGGAGTGTCGAGCCGAAAGCTCGTCGCGCTTCAGCGCGGTCGCGGCCTCGCTCGATAGCTTCCTCGACGTGCGATTGCAGTTCCTCGTCGATCTCGCGGCTCAAACGATCCCCGTGAAACACGTTTGTGATGCGCGACCATAGCGACATATCAGGCCATCCTTAGGACGCGATTCACAGCGGCCGTCACTTCCTGCCACCGCGATTCTTCGGCGCCAAGCTGTTTGCGGCCCGTTGCCGTCAGTTCGTATTGCCGCGCCCGTCTCCCGTTCTGCTTCGTAATCCACTCCGCCCGAATCCATCCGGCTTCCTCCATGCGGTGGAGCGCAGGGTAGAGCGAGCCTTCCTCGGCCCGGAGGACGTCACCAGAGACAATTCTGATCGCGGACATGATGGCGTATCCGTGCAGCCGTGGCCGGCGCGATAGGATTTTCAGCACTAGCAGGTCGAGCGAGCCTTGAAGAGAATCTGGTTTATGCATACTTAGACGTCAGAGTATATGGACGTCGAGGTATCTGAAAGGTTAGCGGAGATTCACGGCCTGCCTCCAAAACTCGGAGTTGGAGCCCCAGACTCCTGATGGCCGGTAAACCTTGGATGTGGTCTGGGCGTTACCTCTGACGGTCAAGCCTGCATCACACGCAACTCGGAAGCAATCCACCCGGAACGTGTAACGGCCTACGCGTCGACTTGCGGCTGCTGCCCTCCGTCTAACCGGTCTCGGCGTTGACTTGTTTCGAGTGAGGGTGTCTCGGTTTCAGACTACCTTGAGGTAACTCGTATAGGGAAGGTCGCCCAGTGAGGTGAACGGCAGCATTTTCAGTGGTCCGTTCGCAGAGTTCGCCTGCCACTCGCGTTCACTCACGCGCCGCGCGGCCAGGAGCTGGGACTGCATTATCCGCGGAAGTGGGCTGGCTTGTTCCTCCTTCACCGCCATCAGGACAAGCGGCCCGCGCAGCAACGCCACTGTGTCCGTATGCCGCCGATCTATCGGCTCCAGGCGTAACTTGAGCGGAAGCTCGATCTCTATACGGTCACCGGTCTTCCATTCACGCCGAATGGCGGCAAACTCTCCCGGGATCGCTAACCCGATCTGGCGGGTTCCGTTCACAAAAACAGCCGCGCCCTTCGCCCATGCTGGAATGCGAAGGTGGAGCGTCTGTTCGGTGGGCACCGAGCTTGTCACGGTAAGTGTGATCCTATCTTCGTAAGGATACTCGCCTTCCTGCGTCAGCGAGAGCGATGCCCCGTTTTCCGTCCAGCGCAAGGTTGAAGGCACGTAGAGATTCACATACACCGCCTGCGGCCCGCGAAAATACGTATTGATCCGGTAATCCACCGCCACCTGCGGCAGCGTGCCCGAGCAGCACGGCCAATGAGCCGGATGGTAGACGCGCTTCCCGTCAAAGTTATAGTCGGAATAATAGAAGGCTTGGCCGTCATCCTGCAGCGGTTTGGCACCGAGCACGGTGTTGTACATCATGCGCTCCATGCTGTCCCCGTAGCGGGCATCGCGGGTGACGCGCAGCAAATATCGCGTGAGCTTGAAATGAGCATAGGAGCCACAAGGCGTCTCGAAGCTGCGGTGGGTATTGGTCAGGCTGACATAAACGTCGTTGCTGCCGGGGGCGCGAAGCTTCTCATCCGGACCCCATCCTCCCGTCGCATAGCTCTGGGCTGCGAGCATGGCGAAGGCGTTACGGGCAGCGCGCAGATGTTTTTCGCTTCCCGCCACCATGTAGGCCATCACGGCCGAGCTCAGCGAATTTACGTGGCTGTAAGCGTGCTTGCCGGCGAAAACATTTTCGTTGCGCGACAGCGGATCGAACCACCCGGCATTGTAAAGATACTTGAGCGCCAGATCATAGTACCGCCGGCCGGCGCCTCGCTGGTAAGCCAGAAACAGGTTCTCCGGCATGGTGTAGGACTCATCCCACGTCCACGAAGCGTCATGCTGACCACCCCGCCAATGGATGCCCTGCTCTACGGCACGGCCGGGCAAGTTGGGCAGCGCAGCGGTCGTCGTGCGATCTAAAATCGCCAGCGCCTGCGGATCTTTTACATAACGGTGCGAATCAATCAGGCCCAGAACCAGCTTGTCGTAGGTGTAAGCCGGGAAGCGGTTCTTGGCATAGAACTCGCCGGTGATGGTCTGCGCGTAGAGTCGGTTTAACCGCAGCACTTTTTGGCGCGTCGCCTCGTCGCCGGTAATCGCATAGTCGCGCGCGAGCGCCGACACCCACTGCCCAAACGTGCAGCCGGGAGCAAACCCGTCATCGAAGTTTTTGCGGTAATTGTAATCCGGATCGTAGTTATACCACCCGCCCAGATCTTCGCCTGGCGCCGCCATTCCGGACATCTGGCGAAAAGGCTTCAGCAGGCTATCTTCGCTCAGCGACATCAGCACCGCATGGGTGTTTCTCCGCTGTGAC
The DNA here is from genome assembly GCA_035945615.1 of Terriglobia bacterium. Classification (GTDB taxonomy): domain Bacteria; phylum Acidobacteriota; class Terriglobia; order UBA7540; family UBA7540; genus RH2-MAG17b. The sequence continues at coordinate 28,410 of DASZAA010000163.1, read as the reverse complement.
TCGTGCAAGTCGCTGGCGATCAGCACGTCGCCATAATCGAACTGACTGAGCGGCGCCGCGCCGGCGGTCTGCGCGTCGCCTGCCATAGGGCGTCCGAATCCGCGTGTAGCCAGCGCCGCAGCCGCCAGCGAACCCGCCTGCATAAATCCCCTGCGTGAAATTCGAGCCATGCTATGGGCCTCCTCGGATTGAATCAAGCCCCCATTATAGGCTCCTTTCCCGCGAGCGCGTCTCGCTTCTTCCTTGCGCGGCGGCAACAAGCTATGCGGCGGCTAAAAAATGAACCGCAGCCCGAACTGAATCTCGCGTTCATTAGTTGGCGTACTGGACGAAAAACCAAAGCCTGGTGAGCCGAGAGTTTGGCCGCCGCCAAACGAGTTTTGGGCCACGCCGCCCGCGCCGGGTGTCGAAAAAGTGGCTAGGTTAAAGATGTTGAAGAACTCAGCGCGGAATTGCAGCCTCATCGATTCGGTGATTTGCGTGTTTTTAACCACCGAAAAATCGAAGTTGGACCACCTCGGACCGGTGAATGTATCTCGCCCGAGGTTTCCTGGACCGGGCATCACCTGTACGCCATTCACGGGGCTGACAACCGTCGGCAGGTTGAAAAATCCTGTGCCGCTGCCGTTGTTGCTACCGATCACTGCGTTGGAGAAGAACTGCGGTCCGCCACCTTCCGTAGGACTGAGGGTCGGCTGTTCAATTAGGAAGGGCCGGTCATTGCCGCCTTCGCCGTATTGCAGGGTGCCGTAAGGTGAACCCACGGTGAAAGGGTAACCCGTCTGTATCTGGTAAATGCCGAGGAATTCCCAGCCGCGAGTGAGCCGCTGAGGAATACGAGACAAAGCCTGCCAATTGCCCAACGGCAGGTCGTACTCGAAATTAGCCACAAAACGCTGACTGACGTTGTAAGCCGCGGGAGAGTACTCGCACTTGATGCAGTTCGGGTCCTGGGGATTCGTCGCGCCGGTGTTCCACACGGAATCGGCGTCCGTCATATCCTTGGCCCAGGTGTAGTTCGCCTGGAATTGCAAGCCGTGCGTCGGGGAAATCTTGCGTGCCTGCACTTGCAGCGCGTTGTAATAGGAGTAGCCGCCGTTGTAAAAGACCTGAATTTCGCCAACGCCGGGCGTGATGTTGGTGTAGGGCGTGTACTGCGGCTCGGCGCCACTGTACGCATTGGGATAGGCCGAGTTGTAATCGTCCACGCCGTTGTTCAGAACGTATGAGGCTGAGACCGCAATACCAGCCGGAAATTCGTGTTCCAGAGTGAAATTGCCGTTAATCGTGTAGCCATTCCTCATGCGGTCCGAGGGGTCGTCCACGTAAAGAGGTCCGAGAATTGCGGCGTAGGGCGCAATGTTCACCGGGGTGTTAGGCGGAATGGTCTTCGTATTTCCGTTCGCCGCGATGGGCTGCCCCGTGATGCTGGTCATCACAGGTAGCGAAACAGGCGTTGGGGTGAGGGAGTACGGCGCGTTCAACTGGTAATTCTCGCTGGCGAGAGGGAAGTTTACGAGGGCTTGATCCGGATAAACTGTGGGAATTACATTCGTGAAAGCTCCGAAGCCGCCGCGCAGAACAGTGTTGTGTCCCAGGTCGACCGCGAGGCCGAACCGGGGGCCAAAATCTCCGTAGAGGTAGTCGGGCTGCCACAGCGGCTGAGGGTTCACAACAAAACGTCCGTAGAGGTTGCCGTAATCGGCCGGGCCGGCCAGCCGGTTGTCTACTTCCCAAGGCACGGACGCATATTCATAGCGCAAGCCGAAGTTCAACGTCAGCCTCCGAGTGGCCTTAAAGTCGTCCTGCGCATAGAGCGCCGCGGTCCAGCGCCGCAGACCCCACCACACACCGCCGCCTCCGGCTCCGGCTGGTCCGAAGCCCGGCGCCGTGGTCGCGCGCTCATATTGGTAGTCGCTGCCCTCCATCATGCTGACCAGACCCGATGGACTTGACGCCCCGGCGGCGAGAGACACATCTCCATTTGTTGATGGGATGGCCACCGGCAGCGGCGTGCCCGGGTTGAAGCTATAAGAGCCGCTCGGACCCGTTCCAGTCACTCCCGTGCCGTTATCCCACTCCCGCCGGTACTCCCCGCCGAACGTGAACGAATGACGGCCCTTGGTCCATTCCAAGTTTTCGAGGGGATCGAAGACGGTCGTCACGTACTTGGTCTCAAAGCTATCAGGCCCCCAGTTTTGCAAACTGCCGTCGGAGAAGCTAGTGTCCGTAGTGTTGAACTCGGCCGGAGTCTCCGGCACGCCTTCTATACCCCGATTCAATGTAAACATGAAATCGCTCACCAGGGTGGGCGTAAAGATATGTGTTTCCCCTATGGCGTAGTTCCGCGCCTCGCCGAGGTTGCTGCTGGAGAAGTTGGAACCATCAATCTCGGCCGCAAACGCGTCGGTATCCCTGAGGATGTGGTTGTCGTACGAGGCGCGTGCGAAAAGCGTATCTCTCCCGGAGAAGTGCTGATCCAACCTCGCCGAGAATTGATCGTCGTTGGTCGGCTGGGAAAGCTCGTAGTTAAAGGTATTGGCGCCGTCAATCCCGCCGGGCTGATTGGGCATCGGATACTTGCTCAAAACCTGAGCGGCAACGGGGTTCAGCGGAACCTGGAGTTGGTCCGGATTCCCGTTCGCATCCGTAACCGTCACCGCGCCATTCCGCTCTGCGGCGGTGGGGACTACGGCGAAGTTCGGCTCGCCCAGCCGTTGCCGCAGACCCGCATATTCGAGGAAGAAAAAGGTCTTATCTTTTTTGATCGGTCCGCCAAACGTGCCGCCAAACTCGTTTCGTTTGAAGGGCGGGACCGTAGTCGCAAAGAAGTTTCGCGCATCAAATGTGCTGTTTCTTACGAAGTCAAACAAGCTGCCGTGAAACTGGTTGGTGCCGGACTTGCTAACAATTTGGGTAATTGTGCCCGCGCCCTGTCCGTATTGTGCCGAGTAGTCGTTTGACTGCACTTTGAATTCAGCGATGGCGTCGAGATTGAAGTTGGTGAACTGGAGAGTGCCCATTTCTGCATCACTTGTGTCCGCGCCATCGAGCGTGCCCACTTCGGTCTCTCCCCGGTTGCCATTACCAACCAACTCGTTACTCATCCATCCCATGGAACCCGTGCTCGGCACAACGCCAGGCTCCATGGTCATCAAGCCTTCAATGTTCCTCCCGTTCAAGGGCAGGTTCTGCACCTGCTCGCCCGACACCACCTGGGCGAGCGTTCCATTTGTGACATTGATTAAAGGCGGAGCCGCATTCACTTCCACGCTAACCTTCACGCCCGCCAAGGCAAGCGTGAAGTTCACCTGCCTCTGTTGGCTCACGTCTAAAGTGATGTCTTCCACGCCCGCCATCTTGAAACCTTGAGCCGAAGCCGTCACCTTGTACGTACCGACCAGCAGGCTGGGAATGGTGTACGTGCCCGATGAGCTCGTGACGGTCGATTGCGAGACGCCCGTTTCTACGCGGGTGGCGGTGACCTTCGCATTCGGCACCACAGCGCCGCTCGGATCAGAGATTCTTCCCGTGATTTCCCCGGTCGCCTGCGCACGAAGAAGATTGGGGGCAACAAAAGCAAGCAACAAGGCGAAAGCAGCGGAAAGCCAGGCGCTGCGCCCCACTCTTTCTCGAACTCGTTCCGCTTGCACCAACGGATCCCCATACGTTCGAATGCACAACATTTCGTCCTCCTCTGGCGCTCACACGCGCCGCAGTTCGCTCAAAAGATTAAGGCTTGTCGCTACGGAGCAAGACCATTATGGCCGCCGACGGTGCCGATGGTAAAAGCCCGGCGGCGGCGAGCCTATTGAATCTGCTGAAATCGGTTTCAGAAACCGATTTCAGCAGGCGACTGTATCATACGTGGGCGGTGCCGTCAATACCTTTGCAGCCCTCAAACGCCTTTCTTCAAGGCGAGCCTGCTCGCCTCAAAAAACCCGCAGACTTCGCGGCTTTCCGATGCTCATACCTTAAAACGTGTTATGCTGAACTTCTGTTGCGGTGCGCTTTCTGAAACCGGTTGCACAATGCCCTCTCGATGGTCACATTTCGATCCACATGAGTAATTCGCACTAAAGGAGGCAGTGTGGCTTACACTATGCGGGACGTTGCCAGCCGGGCAGGCGTCTCCCCGGCGACGGTCTCGCGTGTGCTGAACAACGCCCACGCGATTGCCCCGGAGACAGTCCGGCGCGTCCTGGACGCTGCCAACGCACTCCGCTATTTCAAAAATGTTCACGCACAACGGCTGGCAACGGGCAAGAGCAACTTATTCGGGTTAGTAATCTCTGAAATTACAAATCCATATTTCCCGGAGCTTATTCGCGGATTTCAAGCTGCGGCTTGGGACAGAGGATGCGATGTGCTTCTTTGCAACACGGAGTACAACCTGGAAAGAACCAGGCTGGTCGTCCGGCGGCTTGTGGAAAACGATGTACGAGGGGTAGCCCTTATGACCACGTCTGTCGACGAGAGCATGACTCCTGATTTGATAGCCGCCGGAATCGGGGTGGTCTTTTGCAATCTCGGCCATGTGGGAACCCTTGTCAGCAATATCTCCGTTGATTACCGGCAGGGGATCGCACAGGCTATCCGGCACGCGACCGAGCTTGGCCACCGCCGAGCAGCTGTAATTGCCGGCCCAGCAGATAACCGCACCGCCATGACGATCAAAAATGCGCTCGTCACCGGGCTTCAAAAACAAGGACTCACTCCTCTTCCCGCCATCCATTGCGATTCTCATATTGATGCCGGCGCGACAGCAGTGCGTACCGTGCTTGCGGCGCCTGAGCCGCCGACGATGATTTTTTGTGGAAGCGACTTGATAGCACTCGGCGCTATGAGCGCCCTCGAGGAGGCGGGCGTTAGCATTCCCGGGGAGATGTCCGTCATAGGCATTGATGACGTTTTGTTCGCTTTTCTGGCCCGTCCGCCACTCACCACAATCAGTGTTCCTCGCGAACAAGTCGGAAAGCTGGCATTTCAGGCTCTCGAAAGGATTCTGAGGCTGAAGCGCCGCAAGGGGACGGGATACTCAGTGAAGACTGAGTTGATTATCCGCAAATCCACGGCCCCACCGCGGCAGAATAGACTCGTTTTCAATCCCAGGATTCCCAAGGCATAATACCGATCATCCTCTTTTTGCGCCCAGTCTGACCGCGAAGGGCCCTGGCCCATCTGCCGCTCGGATGATCCCTTACCCAAAATTAAAGCGCGCTGGCTTCCGGGCTTTCGGTGGACAACAAGACTACGGCGATTAGCGCGCACAACACTCCAATGGCTTGCCGCGCGGTAATGGATTCGTGCAGGACCACCGGCGCCGAAAACACCACAACCACCGGATAAAGCGCCGTAAACGGTGCCACGACTGAAGCCTTGCCGCCGCTCTTGAGCGCAGCCAGCAATGCCCAGGCGCCCAGCGCATTCAGGACTCCGCCGAGAAAGGCCCATCCGAGACTCTTTAGAGAATAAGCGAATAGCGCGTGACCGGGATAAAGCCACGGCTCTAAAATGAAAAAGCCCACCGCGAGCCATATCAGAGCCCACTCGGCTGACAGATAGTTGGTCGAGAGTTTTTGCAGGAGGCCGACGACGCCCCACGACACCAGCACAACCAAGGCAAACCAGAACCACGCGGAGATGTGCACGAATTCGCCCTTATGACGCTAGGATAATCATCGCCAGAGCCGCAAAGCCCAGCCCAATCACCTGGAGCCGGGTGAGCCGCTCGTGCAGAATCAGAAATGCGAGCGCCACGGTAATCATCGGGTAAAGCGCGGTGACGACGGTGATGACAGACGTGTTGCTGCCGGTTCTATAAGCGGCAAAGAGGGCTAAGCCGCCGGTGCCCGCTAGGACGCCATTGCCCAAGCCGTAGGCGATGCCCTTGAAATTCTTCTCGAACTTCACCGGCTTGAGCGCCAGCGCCACTACGGCAACAGGAATAAAACCAAAGGCAAAAATAAATTGCATCCCGGAGGCGGAGATTTCATCCGTCCCCAGCTTTGAAACCAAGGCCCAGCCACCCCAACACAAAACACAAAGGAGGGAGAACCAAAACCATTTTTCCCGCAGCGCGCGCGGCATCATCGCCATCCACTCCGAATTTTATTTAGCTTGAAATCCGCTGCTCCTGCGCGGGCCGCGGCGATTCCCGCAGCCTTCCCTCGCGGTAAAGCCACACGCTTGCGGCACCGATGAGGCCCGCGTCTTCGCCCAGAGAAGCGAGCGCCACTTCCGTCTTTTCAATGGGCACAAAGCGGCAACCGGTTGCAATCACGCGGCGGATGGGGTCAAGAAACAGCGCCGCGCTCTTCATCAAGCCGCCGCTTAGAACGATGGCGTCAGGGCAAAAGCAATTGATCAGGTTCGCCAAGCCAAGACCCAGGTAGTAAGCCTCGCGCTCGACGGCGCGGGAAGCCAGCATATCGCCCTGCAAAGCTAATTGGCAGATGCGCTTGGCCGTGAGACGTTCGCGCGGCGCGGAGCTTTCGGGCGTCTGGCTTTCAAGCCATGCGGCCATTGCCGGCCCGCTGGCGAGCGATTCCCAGCACCCCCTGAAGCCGCATGAACAGAGAGGCCCGGATGGATCGACCACATGGTGACCCAACTCGGGGTGCGCCCCCCCGACGCCACGGTAAAGCCGCCCATCGAGAATGACGCCACCGCCGATGCCTGTTCCGATCGTGAGATGGATAAGCCTCGTCTTACGCTGGCCGGCGCCCCACGCGGCTTCACCGAGAGCGGCGGCGTCTGCGTCATTTTCCAAAGCGGTTTTAACCTGGAATGCCCGCTGCAAGTCTTCAACTAGCGGCTTGCCACGCCAACTAGGAAGGAAATCAATTTCGCCCAGCTCTCCGGTGAGAGGGTTCACCGGACCGGTTGAGCCAACGCCTATTCCCGAGATTGGCGCGTTTGCCGCTCGTGACGCCTCGCGCAACATGGTCACGATGGCATTGAGGCCCAGCTCATAATTCTCCGTTTCAGTCGGTGCTTCGACTTTTGAAAGCAGGCGTCCGCTCTCATCCACAAGGCCGGCTGCGGTCTTTGTGCCTCCAATGTCAACGGCGCCGATGGGCATGATCTACTGTCGTGTATCTGAATAACGTGGCATATGCTAAAGCTGTAATTCTGAGGTGACGAAGAATCTCCATATTCCCTTGATAACAAAAATGTAGAGATGCTTCGCTGCACTCAGCATGACAGGCTCGCGAAATGTGTCACCCATCTCGAATGAGTGACGCTAACGATCTTATGCAGCGAGGGGATGGCAGCATCGCTGCTATGCTTTCTCCACGACGCGCTCGCTCTCCGCGTCAAAATAATACATTTTGCCCTCGCGGTAGGAGCGCACGGAAAGAGCGACCGTAACTTCCACCCGATAGCCCAGGTCCGCTGGACAGTTTGGCTTCTGCCGCGAGCGCACGCACTCGAGGAAGTTATCGAAGTGCTTCAAGTCGCCCTGATTGCCGAAGCCGTCCACGCGGTTCCACCCGTAGGGGTTCGCCTTGGCAAACTCTTCGACGTAGGGCGATTCGGGGACAATGTCCGCGTAATCGTACCACCGCGAAGGCGGCCCTTCCCATTCGTCGCTCAAATGAATAGTGGCTTTCGTACCGCGAATCATCAGCCGAGGCCCGTGCTCGTTCACCTGAGAGGATTGAACGGTCATGGAATACTTGCCCGGATAGTCAGCCGCCGTCAGGAAGGTGTCCGGTGTCTGGCGTCCGTCGTCATAGACCCAAAGCCCGCCCATGCCGGAAACTCGCGTGGGAAAGTCATTGGAGATTGCCAGATGAAACGGAGCCACAACGTGATAGTGAAGGTCCGTGGCGATGCCGCCCGAGTAATCCCAATATTTGCGGAAGCGGAAAAACCGGTCCGCATTCCAAGGGGTCGACGGGGCGGGGCCGAGCCAATGTTTCCAGTCTATGTGCTCGTCGCCCGCGGCGTCTGGGCCGGCGGCGGGATCGATGGACCACCAAGGGCCGCCATTCCAGTCGCCACCCGGAGCGTTGCGGCTGTAGGTAGCTTGCACGGCCACGACCTGGCCGATCGCGCCGGAATGAACGATGTCTCGAACCTTATGCCAGCGGTCCCACGAGAGTCCCTGCACGCCCACCTGAACTATGCGATTGAGCTCCTTGGCCTTCTGCGCCACCGTCTTGCTTTCCTCGACCGTGTGCGTCATCGGCTTCTCAACGTACACGTCCTTGCCGCTCTGCATGGCGGCTAGCGTGATCGGCGCGTGCCAGTGATCCGGAGTAGCGATGAAAACGGCGTCAATATCAGGACGCTGCAATACTTCCTCATGCAGCGCATAAGTCTTGGCTCCCGGAACCTTCTCAGCCGCCATCCGGCGGCGCTTTTGGTAAACGTCGCAGAGCGCGACAATTTCGATGTCGGCTTTATGGGCGCGGTGCTCGAGCAACAAACTCAGATGGTCATTGCCGCGGCAGCCAAGGCCGATGAGCGCGACATTGATGCGGTCATTGGCGCCCTTCACGCTCCCCAGCGCCGGACTGGCCGCAAAAGCGGCGCCTCCGATGGCAGTGGTCCCGAGGAAATTACGGCGAGAAAGTCGGCTCATAGATCATCCTTCCTTCGACAAGCATTTGAGAATCAATTGACGCTGACCGATTGGAGAGCTTCCACGGGGCGTGATGGCTAGTGTGCGTATCTGAACAACGCGACCCATTTCGAAGCTGTCATCTCTGAGGAGCCGAAGGCGACGAAGAATCTCTACATTTCCTTGATAATAGAAACGCCGGGATGCTTCGCTTCGCTCAGCATGATATGCCGTGGAATCTGTCACCCATTTCGGTTACGCGACACCAGGCTACATCGCCGGTGTAATCACAATATTTCGGAAAGCCACTCGCCCTTTCTCGGTCCCCTGAAGATAAATGGGACCGGGCGCGCCTTCATCGCTGTCGAGTGCGCCGCCAGTGATCCCGGGAATCTCCTGATGGTCAATCACGGTTACGCCGTTTTGGACCACGGTGACCGTCCGCCCGACGAGCGTGATATCGAAGCTTTGCCACACGTTAGATTTGCGTGGCTGCTCCGGGCTGGGCGCGAGGAATCCGTACACGCCGGCCGTGTGGTGGCTCGGCGGCTCCGACGCCGAATCGGTTTCGATCTGCACTTCATACCGCCCGCGCAGATAAACGCCGCTATTCGACATCGGTCCGCAGTTAAACTCGACGTGCAGCTTGAAATCTTTGAACTTGGACGTGGTGATGATTTCAGAACCGCTTCCGTTTTTAACCATCTCGTGGTTTTCCACCTTCCAAACCTTCGCAGCGCTTGGATTCTTGAATCGCCACCCGTTAAAATTCCTGCCATTGAACAGGCGGATGGGCTTGCCCCACTTTGGAGGGGCTTGCTCTTCGAAGGTGGGGGCTTTGCTTGCAGTCCACGTCCATGAAGCTCCGCCCGGACCGCTCGCCGTCCCTTCAAGCTGATCTCCCGCGGCCTGCCCTTTGAACAGCGTGTCCTGGCCGAAACCCTCCTCTCCCTTCGGCGAAAGGAATTCAAGCTGATTGCCGTTGAGTTTAACTTGGCTGAGCGGCGTAGCATGATCCGAGACGCCGACCATCAACACCTTCGGCTGACCCTGATCTTCCGACACCTCAATCCAAGACGGAAGGTCGCCTTTGGGCGTCTTGATGGTGATGTCCCAGCGTCCAAGGAATGAAGCGAGCGCACTCGCCGCGCTCGATGACGCCTCCGACGTTTGGCCGCTCGGTCCGTGGGAGCATCCCCATACGGCGAGCACCGTTGCAACGATAAGAACAAAACCCAGTTTTTTCTGACTTCTCACGTCCGCCTCCATCTTCAATCAGAATATGCGTCCTATACAGTATCAAAGCCGTCCGCCCAGCGAGGTAAAAGTGTGCGCGCGCGCGGGTTAATGTGGTGTAACGAAAATAAGGTGACGAGGTTCAGGGACTGTCACCCTGAGCGAAGCGAAGGGTCTCCGCTTTTTTCAAGGAACCACGGGGATGCTTCGCTTGGCTCAGCATGACATGCCGCGGAATGTGTCGCCCATTTCGGTTACGCGACATTCAAGTCGATAATGCTACACGCCTCGCGTCTGCTGATCGCGCAAAAGACCGTATTCATCTTCGACGATGTAGCTGCAAATGCGGAAGGAGTCGCAGTCCCCTCCGGAAAGCCGAGCCATGTGATCCGCCATGAGCTGCATCGGCATGATGTCGATCAAGAATTGCCACTCCGGCGGGACGATGGGAAGTTGAAACACCAGGTCTCCGGCATCCCCAGGCAGGTCCTGCCCGATTAACATTACGAAAGCACCCAAATGCCTTAGATCCCTCGCCACCGCCAAGTCCTGATCTCTCATCCGCCGACCGTCGATCCACAGCGCGAATCGCATGTTTCTGGCGATAATTTCCTGCGATCCGTGCCGGAAGCCGCCTGTTCCGAGCGCGGTCGCGGGCAACTTAACGCCTTCCTCCCACAGCAGCCTGGCCTCGTGGCAACTACCAAGACTGGGTCCGCGCGCCAGGAAGTAGCAAACCGGGCGCGACGCAGGCCAGCGCGAATCCGCAATCTGTTCCTGCCAGCCCGGCAGTGCCTGGGCGGCCTCGCCAACGGCGCGGTCAAGCGCATCAACCAATGAAGCGTCAAAAGAGCCTAGTGCGGCGGTTGCAAGCGCACCTGCAGCAGCCGACAGCGTTGAATACGTATTCACCGAAATCGCGTGATCGAAGCCGACGGGAACTATAATCGGTATTTCCGCCTCTTGAGCAAGCGGCCCATCTGCGGAATTCGTAATGCCGATAACCGCTGCTCCGCTCGAGCGGGCTTTGGGAAGGAGCCTGGCGATTTCCGCACTCCTGCCGGTGCGAGAGATAGCGATGATGACGGACTGTGCAGGCAGCGAGTCAAAGTGCAAAAGCTCCGACGCATCCTGCGAATGCACGGGAAGCCCGCCCTCATGAAACAATGACTTCGCGTTCAAGGCGGCGTGCCAACTACTGCCAATCCCCGTAACGTAGACATGGCTGGCGCTCCGGACCACCGCCACCGCGTCCTCGAGCGCAGGCCGTCCCTCCACGTAGAAATATTGGATTACCCTTTGGAGTTCATCGGGCTGACGAAGTACATCGTGCAAGAAGTAGGTCATGAGCTTAGATAACACATTTCAAAACTACACAGATGTCCACAGTATTTTCCGGACGATGAACTTCCTTCCGTACATTTGGTAATCGGTTGCAGAAACCGATTTCACAACGACGTATTTCACAGCACATCCGTCCTATTGTCAAGTTTTTTGTCGGAGCCTAACGCAGTTGAAGGCAGACCTGATAGACGTGCACCGGCAGCCAGGAGGGTGATGCGATCGTCGTCTGAGTCAGGATATGCTCTGGATAGCTCACCCCGCCAAAGCCCAGCGCGGAGAGCTAAAGTTCACCCCCAGGTCAGGCACATCGGCGCGGGACTCGGCCGTGAACCCGGAGGCTCCGGTCAATGACCTCGGCATTATAAGTTTTCCTGGGTTCGTGCCCCGCCGTCCAACTGGCTCGGGAGGCGGCTCGCTTGTATGAAAGTATCTTTTATAGGCGCTAACCCAATCGATCGCGATGTCATGCTGTGCTGCTGAAAGGCCAAGTTGTCCTTGGCAAACCAGTTTGCGTAGCCGGCTCTCAAGGGCGTCTTTAGCATTTGCATTCCAAACGGTCGAGGAATATGGTTCCGGCCAAACGTTGCGGATATCCCCAGTACCTCCAAGTCCGGGAGGGATGAGGTAATCCAACTGATATTCTCTGGTTCGAGACTTGCCTACGCCGTATTCTCGCAGGGCTTGCTGCTGCACGGAGGCCGGAATCAGCCAGGATGGATCGTTGTCTTCCACCGCACAGACTTCTTCCCTATTAACCAGGACGGCGACGCCCGGAGTGAGGAATCTGTTTGGAAGGGGTTCAGGGCTAAGTCGAGCAGACCCCGAAATCGAAACGCGATGCCTGCTGTGAATGCCAAGAAACGCTCCAAACGCAACCAGGAAGAAAGCCGCGCAGGCGTATGCCAATCGTCGTTTGAAAGACTCGTGATCGAAGTGTCTGTACCATGCCCTGCGGCGCGAGGTCGTAGCAGCCTCGGCCAAGCGGGCCTTCAGCAGAGCGCGAGGCCCGGCGGCCGGGGGCAGTTGAGGATCGAAGCCCGCATGATGGACATGTACAAAATCGGCAATGGCGCGTTCCAGTTCGCCCATACGCGTGCGGCACTCCCAGCACGCACTCAGATGTTCCCGGGCTTGAACAGCACGCCGTGAGGCGATCTCACCGTCTGCTAGAAGCAGCAGATCTTCGTCTGACAAATGAGGATTCCTGTGCTGCATGTGTCACCTCTCATCCGCCCGTACCAGGCGCGTCAGTGAACGTGCCAGCGAAATTGACACTGCGCCAAGCGAGATGCCAAGGATTTCGGCGATTTCGCGATATCTCAAGCCTTCAGCGCGCAGTCGAAGACAGCGTTGATCCTGTTCGGGAAGAGCGCGGAGCACGGCGAGCAAGCGTTCCTGCCTCTGGATACATGCCATTTGCTCTTCAGGATTTGGTCCAGGATCGAGGTGTCGATCGATGAGGCTCGCACCACATTCCACTGAGTCGTGAAGCCTCTGGCATGCAGAGCGTTGTTTCAAAGCCAGATTATGCGCAACGCGAAAAACCCACCCGCGAAGATTCTTGCGGGATCGCCCAAGCTGCAAGTGCCGGAAAAGCGAGAGAAAAACTTCCTGAACAATTTCCTCGCCGTCGTAGGTCGATAAACCTAGCGACAGAACGTACCTGAGAAGGCGATGATGAAACTGATCAAAAAGACCGAGTACCACCTCTTCGGCTTCGCCGGATGCGACTGAGGGCGCAGTACCCTCCGTGGCTGAAAGACACAAGCCAACGTCCGAATTAGGCAAAGAAGCCAGCATACTCACTCCGGGTCTCCTGTCTTAAAGAATATTCTATTTGGGACCTTTTTGTTCAGACTTTCTCATCGAACAAGCCCTTCCGCCAGGGGCCGTCCATCTTGCAGGTCAACATCGATTCAAACTACACCCACGATATCGGCGGGAATGTGCTACCGGCGTTCTCGGTGGAGTGGAAATAAAGCGCGAGCGATTGGGTAGTCCCTTAGTTGGGTCGGGGAAAAAAGACTGAACAAAATGGCGGAAAAGAGAATTTCCTAAATGAGGGACATGCGCAATAGGAGCATCGACCACGTTACTGGCCTCAGCAGATGATGTGCGGGTTGTGAAATCCTGCGTCCTCCCATTAGCCTAGAAAAAGTTCTCTATGAAGATATTTGCAGCTTTCTGTTTAATCAGTTTGATCATTGCTTTGCCGGTTCTCGGCCAGAGTAATAGAGGCGAATTGCGCCTCCAAGTGACCGACCCGTCCGGTCGCGGCGTGAAGACCACGGTTGACATCATTTGCGAGGCTAATCAGTATCGAAATGCTCTAGCGACGAACGATCGGGGCGCCCTTGACGTACAGCGTCTTCCCTATGGCATCTATCAGCTCCAAACAGAGCCGCCTGGCTTTGCCGCCGTATCCCAATCTGTGCAGATTCGTTCCTCCATTCCCACGCAACTCGTAATTCGGCTCAAACTGGCTACAGTGAGTCAATCTGTAACTGTCAGTGCGGCTGGCACGCTGATTGACCCGGACCAGGCTGGCGCCGTGAGCCAGATAGGCTCGAACGCCATTCAGAACCGGCTCAGCTCACTGCCGGGCCGCTCCATACAGAATTTGGTAAATTCACAGCCCGGCTGGATATACGAAGGCAACGCCGTTCTGCATCCGCGCGGTTCGGAGTATCAAACTCAGTTTGTGATCGACGGCGTCCCTCTCACCGATAATCGCTCGCCCAGTTTCGGCCCTGAGATTGAAGCCGCCGACGTGCAATCGATGAGCATCTATACCGCCGGTTTTCCGGCAGAGTACGGCCGCAAGTTGGGAGGGGTGATCGAGCTTAATACCGCTCAAGATTCACAGCCAGGTTTTCACGGCCAGACGGTGCTTTCAGGCGGCAGTTTTGACACTGCAGGCGCTTTCGCCGAGGGCCAATATGTCTGGGGCAAGAACACTTTCGGCGGCAGCATTAGCGGCGATATGACTAGCCATTATCTGAATCCCGTGGTTCCCCAGAACTACACAAATACGGGCACCATCGGTGACTTTTCCGCTCACTACGAACGTGACTTCACACCTAAGGATCGCCTCCGTATCAGTGTCCGGCACGAGCTCTCCCGCTATGACCTTCCAAACGAACAGGTGCAGCAAACATGGTGCTACCCGGCCGGACAGACTTCGGGGCCGCCATGCCAGCGGGAAAATGCCAATAACTTCGAAACAATGGGAATCGTCTCCTACCAGCACATATTTTCGCCTAACGTCGTGGCCGATTTTCATGGGATGGTGCGCAATGATGCAAATCATTTTTGGTCTAACACTGACTCAACTCCCATACTGATCTTCCAGCACAATTGGTCTAACGAGGGGTACTTTAAGGGTACGGTCACCGTTGACCACGGCCACCATGAATGGAAAGCAGGCGTCGAATCGGACAACAGATTCCTGAATGAGAACTTCCAATACACAATCCCGAATATCCCGATGGATACGAGCCAATTTGATCCGAGCCAGCCTCTTAATTTCGCCTTTGCCGCGAACCGCCCGGACCTGGAACAGGCTGGATTTGTGCAGGATCTTATCAACTGGAAAGATTGGACCATCAACGCCGGGCTCCGTTGGGATCATTATCAGCTTTTGTTGAACCGCCAGGCCGTGGAGCCGCGTTTCTCAATTGCGCACTATTTCCCCTCTGCCGATCTCGTGACGCATTTTTCCTACGATAGAGTCTTTCAGACACCCTCTTTCGAGAACATCCTGCTTTCGAGTTCTACGGCAGCCACAACCCTTAATACCATCTCCCTTCAGCTTCCGGTCCAGCCTTCGGAGGGAAACTACTATGAAGCAGGTCTGACCAAAGTGTTCTGGAAGAAGAAGTTCAAGCTGGACGCGAACTACTTTCGCCGGGATCTCGACAACTATGCGGACGACGATCAGATTGACAACACAACCATCAGCTTTCCAATCGCCTTCCAAAAGGCAATCATCTATGGCGCGGAGGGGAAACTCGACCTGCCGGAGTGGAAGCGACTTTCCGGATTCATCAGTTACACCTACACAGTCGGCAACGCATGGTTCCCGGTGACAGGCGGCCTCTTCCTCGGTAATAACGCGATAATACCGACCTCAGGGCATTTCCCAGATTCCCAAGATCAGCGCAACAGCGTTCGCAGCCGCTTCCGGTATCAACTCGCGCGCCGCTTCTGGATCGCGGGCGGTGTTCAATATAACTCCGGTCTTCCATTCGATTTTGACGGCACCTATGCTCAGGCGCTTGCCGAATACGGCCAGCAGGTTGTGAATCGTATTGACTTCGCTCGCGGCCGCATCGATCCTTCCCTCCAGGTGAATGCTTCGGCGGGTGCGGATATCTACAAATCAGACCGTTTGAATATGCGGTTTCAGGTGGACGGCCAAAACTTGACTAACGTCCTGGATGTGATCGACTTTAACGGTCTGTTTTCCGGCAATGCCATCGGACCATCGAGGAGCTTTGATATGCGCCTCACCACCAACTTTTAGGGTCTAATCGGAAAAATTCACTTGGATGTATAGCGTTCAGCACATCTAACTTATTGAAATGGTAGGCCCGAACGGACTCGAACCGTTGACCTCGACCGTGTCAAGTAACACCTAACATCCTGTATTTTCATGAATTTCCCTATGTTCTTAATAACTTGCGTCTGTCACGGCGCGCCCCCCAATCTGACGCGGAGTGCCAGGTTTTTCAACCTCTACTGACACACTTTTGTGACCTCTGTTTCAGCAACAATTCGCGCATGTTTTCCCACCATCGCGGTGTCGAAACGTCGGCTACGGCAGCTCGAATTCATCCAGCTCGCGCGCGAGCAGCGCAACCATGAGAAACAGGAACCAGCCTTCCATGCACGGCCGTTTGTCCTGTGCGGGCTTCCTTTGCGCCGTCCGCGATCCGGTCAGCTGACCCATACGTGAAGGAACGGGAAGTTCTTTCTGCAGATTGTGGCGCACCCCGAGTTTGGCTTGTCCTTCGGCCAGGACCGATTGATCCCCCTCGCTCCCGATGGTCGCCATTATAGTGGAAGTGCTGGACGGTGAGGCATCATGGCGCGCATGTGCCGTTATTCTCAGAATGGGGTCTCGTCAACCAGCTCGGGACCAGAGAATACAGCAGTGGTCGTTTCTTCCGCCGGAAAATCAACTTCTGGCTTCGGCAGGTCAAGGCTCTCTGGCCAGAGTGTCCGGCGCACGTCTCGGACGAGGGCAACTGTCTTCTTATCGCACCATCGAGAGGCACATACTCAATCAAGCCACTTCATTGACACTCAAACTTTGACGGTGCACGTCTGCCATAGTCGGGGGCTGAGGGGGCCCGATTCACCTCCAATCTAGTCAATATTGTTTTTACGAAACCCAGGTCGTTTTGTGGATTGTCCGATGAATTGTGAAAACGAACGGCAGTGGGGTGACGTCGAATGTAATTCTTACGGCCTTGGGATGGGCCAGGTTCGATCCTCTGCGTGTCGTACCGAGGCTTACAAGTGCGCATCATTGGTGAATGCCTCCAATACCGACGCGCCAGATTTCACGGGAACTTCACGACAAGACTCGTGCGAATTCACGTTCCCTTTATAGAAAATGATAATTGTCACGGTCCCCGAATTTTAGACGAATGTCATATAATAGTAGAGGTTTCAGGCGGGAAAAGAACAATCCAAAGCAGCGAGAGGTTGAAACCGTCACTTCATCGGACGCTTCGTCGTTGCGGCCAGAATGGGCTTTCGTAGTCAAGTTTCGTGAATCCGCGCCTTCCTCATCACTCCCTTCCGTCGGCTGCGAGGAATAGATTATGTCGGGACAAAGCACGTCATTTTCTAACCCGAACGATCTATTCGAGATCTTCAGGCACATACAGAACCAGGTCTGCGAAAGACTCATGGGGAGGAATACACCATGAAGAGCTCCGCGGCACCCATTTCCTTTGCCGGCTCCCAGCTCGGCGAAGCACGCCATGTCTGCGCGTTTTTCAATAGCGACGAGGAAGAATATCGCGTATTGCTTCCGTTCATTAAGGACGGGTTCGAGTGTGGCGACAAGGCGGTTCACATCGTTAACCCGGATCAACATCGCGACCATCTGCAGCGGTTGACTGCGGTAGGGATCGACACGACGGCCGCCCAGCAGAGCGGGCAATTCGAGCTTCGGGTCAACACCGAAACGTACTTGCGGGACGGCCGTTTCGATCAGGATCGGATGCTCAAGGCGTTCGAACAGTTGGCCAGTGGTAACGCGCCGGGAGGATTTCCGCTCAGTCGCATTGTCTGCCGCATGGACTGGGAGGTTGAGGGTGGAGCGAACGTCAACAATCTCGTTGAGTTCGAATCGCGTGTAAATGAAGTTTGGCGCCGCCACGACGACGCGGTCATCTGCACCTACAATCTTGCGAAATTTGGAGGAGAGACGGTGATTGATATCATGCGGACCCATCCCATGGTCATCATCGGCGGTATTCTTCAGCAAAACCCGTTCTTTGTACCGCCCGAGGAGTTTCTGCTCGAACTTCGCGAACGGCGGGACAGGCGCACAACGCCACACTCGACGGCGGTCTAAAATGGAAGCGCAACTCGAACACTCCGTGGAGAAGATCAAGCGCCTGCAGCGCTGCATTAATGATCTGGTTAGCGTACTCACTCTTCCCGCCATTTGGAGTGGCGGCGAGACATCCCAGATTCTTCATACGTTGCTCAACGCGCTGCTACGTATGCTCCCCCTGGACTTCGTCTATGTGCGGTTGAAGGACCCCGTAGGCCAGGCGCCCATCGAGATGGTCCGGGTCGCGGAATTGGGAAAACCAATTCCCCGACCGCGGGACATCGGTGAGGTCTTTAATCCCTGGGTGGGTAATGATCCACAAACATGGCCGCAGCGGGTACGGAACCCTATTGGAGAAGGAGACATTTCAATCGTGCCCCTGCGACTCGGGCTGCAGGGTGAAATCGGCGTCATCGTAGCAGGGTCCGAGCGAGCGGATTTCCCGGGGCAGACCGAGCGGCTTCTTCTGAGCGTAGCGGCGAATCAGGCGGTGATCGGGCTGCAAGAGGCCCGGATCTTGAGCGAACAGAAGCGGCTCGCAAGGGAACTCGATCAAAGAGTCGAACAACGGACCCGAGAGCTTGCCGCCGCTAATGAGGAGCTTAGAAAGGAGATAACCGAACGCGGGAAAGTGGAAGAGAAGCTGCGTCAGGACGAACGGGAGCTGCGGGACATCACGGACGCCATCCCTCACGCTATTACTGTCTTAGATCCGCGGGGAGGCGTTCTCTATGCCAATCGCTGGGCGCTTGATTATACCGGCCTGACCCTGGAAGACGTCATGCGGCCGGATTTTCGTAGTCGAATCTTCCATCCGGAAGACGTGGCACGTCTCAAAGACGAGCGTCGCGCCGCCTTGTCGAAGGGTTTGCCGTTTGAAAATGAGCATCGAGCGCTGGGGAAAGATGGCAAATATCGGTGGTTCCTCACGCGCTACAACCCACTCAGCGACGAGCATGGACACATTCTTCGCTGGTACACGACTGGGACGGACATCGAAGATCGTAAGCAGGCCGAAGAGAAGGTCCGCATAGAAAACGTGATCTTGCGCGAAGAAATTGATCGTTTTTCAATGGTCGAGGAAATCATTGGTTCGTCGGAGGCGTTGCGGAAGGTACAGTCTCAAGTGGCGCGAGTGGCGGCGACAGATTCCACGGTTCTCATTTTAGGCGAAACCGGAACGGGAAAAGAACTGATTGCCCGTGCCATTCATAAGCGGTCGACTCGGTCCTTACGGTCCTTCATCCGTGTCAATTGCGCGGCGATTCCGACTTCGCTGATCGCTTCCGAACTTTTCGGGCACGAAAAGGGAGCCTTCACTGGAGCAATGCAGCGCCGTGTAGGACGTTTTGAAGCGGCGGATGGCGGAACGATCTTTTTGGATGAGATTGGCGATCTTCCAGCCGATACTCAGATCGCCATGCTACGGGTGCTCCAGGAGCGAGAATTTGAACGCATCGGAAGCAACCAGCCGATTTCCGTGGATGTGCGAGTGTTGGCTGCCACAAATCGCGACCTGGATGCTGCCGTGGCGGCAGGCACGTTCCGCCAGGATCTTTTCTATCGGCTTAACGTTTTCCCCATACGAGTGCCAGCCTTGCGCGAGAGGAAGGATGACATTCCCATGCTGGTAGAGTATTTGGTCGAACGATATGCCAAGAGAGCCGGGAAGAAGATTAGCCATATCCAGAAGAAGACGCTGGACCTTTTCCAAGCCTACGATTGGCCAGGGAACATCCGCGAACTACAAAACGTAGTTGAGCGTGCTGTAATCCTGTGCGATGGAGAAACATTCTCAATCGACGAGACATGGCTGCAGGGAAAATCGAGCCAAGTGTCTCCGCGACCGGTTCCTCGCATCGGTGTCCTCACTGAGGACAAGAAAGAGTTTGCCGATCGTGAAAGAAAAGCAATCGAGGCCGCTTTGGCAGAATGCCAGGGTCGAGTTTCAGGGCTGCGTGGCGCGGCTGCAAAACTCGGAATTCCCCACCAAACCCTTGCGTCGAAGATCGCGGCCCTCGGCATCGACAAGCGCCAGTTCAAGGTGCGCCCCGCCGACTCGGACCTGCCGCATCACCTTTCAAACCACTGATCAGAGGCGACCTCTGCGCCTCCCGGACGCCTTCCCGCACTTCGTCTGCGCGGGTGGACCACCGGGATGGCCCCTTCGATTTTTCCGAAAAATCAGCATTCCTGACAACTCAGCAATTTCTCGCGCCGTGAGCCTCGCAGATTCAATGGATTGCGTTGGCCAGCCTCGTGCATGAAGCCATGGCGGCGGTTTGAGTCGAGGCGACAGGACATTGAGAACCGAAAAGGGTTCACAAGGCGGACTGACGACGATTCGTCTGATTGGTCAGTTTCAATCGGAACCGCATAGCGGTTTGAGACCGAGGCGACCCTCAACTCGCGAGGCCGTTAGAAGCACGACCAAGTCACAAACAAAAAGGAGAATCACGAATGTCATACGTTACTGTCGGGAAGGAAAACTCGAGCAACATTGATCTCTACTATGAGGATCATGGCGCAGGTAAGCCCGTGGTGCTCATCCATGGATACCCTCTGAGCGGTGCCTCATGGGAGAAACAGGTACCGGTTCTCTTGAGCGCTGGGCACCGCGTAATTACCTATGACCGCAGGGGGTTCGGCAAGTCCAGCCAGCCAACTGCAGGCTGCAACTACGATACCTTCGCCGAAGATCTGCACAAACTGGTAGCACATCTCGAATTACGTGAGTTCGCGCTGGTTGGCTTCTCCATGGGTGGCGGCGAAGTGGCGCGCTACTTGGGGAAGTATGGATCAAAAGGCGTGAGCAAGGCAGTCATTATTTCAGGAGTGCCACCGTTCCTTCTGAAGACGCCAGACAATCCGGAGGGGGTCGATGGCAATGTCTTCGAGGGGATAGAGAAAGCCGTCGCGGCGGATCGCTACGCTTTTTTCACGGGGTTTTTCAAGAATTTCTACAACACCGACCTGCTCCTGGGTAAGCGTATCAGCGAACAAGCCATCCAGGCCAGTTGGAACATCGCCGCCACCGCCTCTGCCACCGCGAGCCTGGCGTGTGTCGCGGCCTGGCACGAAGACTTCCGCAAGGACCTGGCCCGCATCAATGTGCCCACGCTGGTAATTCAGGGGGATGCAGACCGCATTCTTCCGATCACTGCATCGGGATTGCGCACCGCCAAGCTCATCAAAGGGGCGCGCCTATCAGTCGTGAAAGACGGTCCACACTGCATCACTTGGACGGACGCGGAAGAAGTGAACGCCGAATTGCTGACCTTCTTGGGCGAGGAGGCCGGCCAGTCGCGGAACGCGATCGCCTAGGCAATCAGCCCGTAGGGGCAGCCGTTATTTTCCTAGAGATGCCTTGGATACCTGGCAAGTGTGCAAATCCATTTCAGGGGCCGGCCTGACTTTGGGTGGACAAGGAACTAACCCGGGCATTGATGGAAATGGGAGCATGAACGCGCTCGTCGTGCCGGCTGATATCAAGGTATCAATCCGTGCCATCGTGCGGAAAGATTCGTCGCGATGGTTGTGGCTTAACCATGACTGCGTATCGCATCCCAATCAATTGGGACAGCGCTACGCACAATTCTACTAAGGAGAGCTCACCATGACCCTCGAAAAAGTGTTGTACACCGCGAAAGTCCACAGCACGGGTGGTTGGAAGGACATCTTAAGGGAGCATGCGCCATTACTTCTCGTATCCATCTCTTTGCTGGCCGCGCTGGCAGTTCCAAATACAGCCTGGCCGCAAGTGAAAGCCGCCCCTCCACTTTCCGGAGTTATCGGAAAAGTCCAGGCGTTTACGGGCAGTTCCCTTGAGGTTGCTACATCTGCCGGCGTGGTTCACGTTGACGTCAAGCAGCCCCTCACAACCTATAAGCAGATACCGTCGGATTTGAGCCATGTCACGTCCAAGTCTTATGTCGGCGTTGCATCGACTGAACTGGCGGACGGAAAAGAAGTGGCAAAGCAGATCCTGATATTTCCTCCGGAGCTGAGTGGGGCTGCGGAAGGTAGTGTTCTGACAGACCCGCCGGGTGCAACTACTCACAGCAGAATGACCAATGGTTCCGTCTCTCGCCCTGCCGCATCGCACTCACGCATGACGAACGGCACGGTACAGAAAGGCAACGGCACCACCATGGTGGTCCAGTATCAGAACGGCTCTAAGACGATCTCCGTGCCTGCAAATGTCCCCGTGACGGAAGTCGCACCTGAACAAGTCACATTCGCTAGTGGCGATATCGTCTATGCGGCGACTGAGAAGCTGCCGGACGGAACGCTTACGACAAGCAGGATTTTTCTCTTCATTCCAGCGGCCTCTCAAACCATCGCGCGCTAGGAGTTCCGGGCCATGAGCCACTTGATACCCATCGCTAACGAAATGAACGCCACGAGCACGTTGCCGGTACAACCGGGCGTGCTCGTGGCCAAGCGCCACCATTTCCTGGTGCGCTGGAGTCACTGGCTGAATGTGCCGATTCTTCTCGGCCTTATTCTGGGCGGCATCTCTATTTACTGGGCTTCGCCGGTCTATCAACACGAGCCAAATCCGAATACCGGAACCTTCGATGTGGCGGCGGATATTGGAATCTGGATATGCGCCCATGTGCCCGGACTGCATCACTACAGCAGTCCACCCGACTGGATTTACAATCACATGAGCCTTGGGCCGGGCATGTTAGCTATCGCGCTGCGTTTGCATTGGTTGTGCGCTTACTTATTCATGCTGAACGGTATGGTGTACCTCGCCGGTCTGGTCATGGGAGGAGGCTGGCGCTCCCTGCTGCCCCGCCGGACTGACCTGTTTGATGTCCCCAGGATGGTTCGGTACTACATCGGATTTCTCTTCGCTAAACTGACACGCCGCAAATGGCTGCATCCCCGTTTCAACACAAAGTACAACGCACTCCAGCGCGCTGCGTACTTCTCTGTTCCGGTCGCCGGGTTCTTTTCGGTCGCTACAGGCTGGGCGATTCACAAGCCCATGCAGCTCTATTGGCTGGCTGCGCTCTTTGGAGGGTATAACGCAGCACGGGTCTGGCATTTCTGGCTTATGTGGGTGTTCATCCTTTTTGTTGTGCCGCATGTGGTTCTGGTTTTTGCCGACGGGTGGGATACGCTGCGCGGCATGATCGTGGGCTGGTCAACAAAAGTAGAGCGGCCGGAGGTCGCGGCAAATGAACGATGAGAAAAAGGGCAATTCATTACAACCGGAAGATACACCTTCCACGGGAATAAGACCGGAACAGGAAATGGCGGAATTACCAAAGGCTGGCCCTGAAAATGCGAAACATTCCGTCCCGACAGCTATGAAGAGTTTCGAGGCCGGTGAAGCAATAAAACAACAAGTGGGCACAGACGGACTGCCCCCGTTATCGGCGGACCACAAGCCGCGACCCGATGAAGTAGTTTCATGTATTGCTGTGAAATCTGTCTCCGGAAAAAAGCCGCAAGGCTTCTTTAAAGAGCCATCTCCCCCAGCAATGGAGATGGCTCCCCGGGTCCTGCGTTATCGGACCCGGCGGGACGTTCTGTTGTTTGGCGCTGGCGCGGTGGCAACGCTGGCCGGAGTCGGCTTTCTCCTCCCACAAAGTACGCTCAGTCGCCTGGGTGTGCGCCGAAATATGGACTCTCCTGGGAAGGAGTGGTTTCTAAACAAAGCACTGCGTATCGATGATGACGTCGCAGAAGCGCTCTACTCGGGAAATCGCACGGTGCGCACCTACACCAAATCGCAGATTACCCCGCTCAAGAACAACTACAACGGAGTTACTCCCGATCCTGGCTATATCTCTGAATGGAACCTGTCTCTGGATGGGCTAGCTTCTGGCCTAAGGATTTCTCTTGATATCCGGAATCTCACGACTCACTTTTCGGTGCATGAGCAGATTACGCGGCTGGTGTGCGTCGAAGGCTGGAGTGCAATCGCGTGGTGGGCTGGTCTACGATTCGATGACCTGCTTCGCGCCTACCCACCGATGTCGCAAGCTAAATGGGCGCGAGTGGAGTCTTCGGTCAATCTCGATACCTCGGGTAATCCCGACCCTTACTTTATGTCGCTCGACTTGGCGACGGCCAGCCATGCACAGACGCTGCTCGCCACACACTTCAACGGTCAACCCCTTACGGTGGATCATGGAGCACCACTCCGTCTGCTAGTGCCCGTGAAACTTGGTTTGAAGAATGTGAAGGCGATCACCAAGATTACGTATGCCGCGGAAGAGCCAGGAGACTACTGGGCCACACGTGGATATTCCCGCTACGACGGAATCTAACGCCTCTCAACCTGGAACGAATGGGAGCGAGGTTAATGAATCCGAATTCCAAGAAGCAAATGCTAGCAGGCGAAGGCTTTCGGCCAGCCGCGGGTAAAAGAACTTGGCATCAAGCTCGGCACGATACCGCATCACCTTTCACATTACTCATCAGGTAACACCCGGCGTCTCTCCGACGTGGGCCGCCCTTCCTGTGCGCGGGTGGACCACCGCGATGATCTTTTATTCGATTTCTCCGAAACATCAGCATTCCTGACAAGTCAGCAATCTTTCGCGCCGTAAGCCCTGCCGATTCAATGAATTGCATTGGCCAGCCACGTGCATGGATCCATAGCGTCCATTTGAAGTGAGGAGACACGGCAGTGAGAATCGAAAAGGATTCACAGGACGGAATAACTACGATTCGTCTGATGGGTCACTTTCAATCGGAGCACGTCGTGGAATTGAAAAAACAGCTCCAGCACGACGGGCCTCGATTTGTTTTGGAGCTGACGGAAGTGACGCTTGTGGATGTCGATGTCGTTAGGTTTCTGGGAGTCTGTGAGGACGGTGGCGTTCAAATCGTTAATTGCTCTCCCTACATTCGTGAGTGGATGAAGCAGGAACGAAAAGTATAGCGAATCGTTGATTGCGGCTGCAGATCAAAACATTCCATGCGGTTCGAACAAAGGGGTACGTATGTCAGACAAGAAAACGGCAATCGTCACCGGAGCATCGCAGGGTATTGGTGCGGGTTTGGTCGAGGCCTTCACGAAGGCGGGTTACAACGTCGTTGCAACGGCTCGTAATGCCAATCAATCGCTCGCCGCCTCACCCAGACTGGTTCTCGTGGATGGCGACATCGGTAAGCAGGAGACCGCTGCCCAAGCTGTCGAAGCAGCGATCCAGCACTTCGGAACCATCGATGTTCTGGTAACGAACGCCGGAGTCTTCTTCGCCAAGCCTTTCACCGACTTTACTACCGAGGACTTTGATGCCTTGGTCTCGACCAACCTGCTGGGATTCCTCCACATCACTCAGATCACTGTGAAGCAGATGCTGAAACAGAAATCGGGGAGCGTCGTGAGCATCTCTGCGGCGCTTGCGGACAATCCGATCGCTGGCATTAATGCCTCGGTTTCGATGATTACAAAGGGGGGTCTGAATTCCGTGATCCGGAGTCTCGCCATCGAGTATGCAAAACAAGGGATCCGCTTCAATGCCGTAGCCCCCGGCGTCGTGGATACACCCATGCACAAGCATGATTCCAGGGACTTTTTGAAATCGTTGCAACCCATGGGGAAAATCGGGGACGTCAAAGATGTTGTTGACGCGGTTCTCTATCTAGCACAGGCCGGCCAAGTAACCGGGGAGATACTCCATGTGGATGTCGGTGCCCACGCTGGTCGTTGGTAGCCGCCAAAGAGTTCTAATCACTCGGGTCGCTTACCGCTCAGTTCGTTTGTAGGAGTTGGGCAGAGGCGTTCCGGGAGCGAACGCTTGTCACGAAAGATCCGCGTGAACGCCATCAGCCCTGGCGTTATCGCAACTCCGATTTTCGGCAAGCTCGGCGTTTCGCGCCCGCAAGAAGGAAAGGTCTCGCATGTATGCAAACAAGAAAAAGGACGGCCTGGTGTCGAAAAGGAAAAATATTCTGGCGACAGTCTCGTTGTGACATCAGTCATTATCTTGGTCCATATGGCCCTCGCCGCGCAGGACAAGTTCGCACCGCAAGCCCCGAGCGGGATCGGGTTTTCGGAGTTCAAGGGATTTGAAAGGTGGCAGGTGGTCGCACCAAGTCAGACCGATCATGGGATCAACGATCTAACGGGAGAAGGATAGATGAACATAAATTCGAAAGCGCAAATGGCAACCCGCAAAGATATTCGGCCGGTGAGCGCCGAACAGCGATTGGAAGAACTTGGCATCAAGCTTCAGGCGCCGCCTGAGCCCTTCGGCACCTATGCGGAAGCGGTGCAGACAGGCAATCTGCTTTTTCTGACCGGAATGCTCCCCACGGACGGCCGCGAGGCGAAATTCATCGGGCGCATCGGAGCGGAGCTCGATGTGGAAACGGGGCGCAAGGCGGCTCACCTCGCGGCGCTCAACGTCCTCGCTGTCGCGCGGCAGCATTTGGGATCGCTCGACAAGGTGACACGGGTCGTCCGGCTCGGCGTGTGCGTGGCCACTTCGGGAGATTTCCGCGACCAACCCAAGGTCGCTGACGCCGCTTCCGAGTTGCTGCAGGGCGTTTTCGGGAAAGACAAGAACCCCTGCCGCTTGGTGTATGGCGTGGCAAGCCTTCCGCTCGGCACCCCGATCGAGCTGGAAGTTATTTTTGAGGTGGCGGGATAGGGGCGCAGCGAGCAACATTCGCTCGCCTCGAAGGTAGCAGCGAGTGTTTTTCAATCATGTCTGAAAATCCAAAGGAGAAATTATGGCAACGACAAGAGTCGCAGCAGCACCCATGAAGGTGGCGCAGGTTCCTAAGGGAGGGGCAGATTTCCAGATCGTCGATCGCGAAATTCCAAACCCAGGTGCAGGACAGGTCCGAATCAAGGTCCAAGCCTGCGGTGTCTGCCACAGTGACGTGCTCACGAAAGAAGGGCAGTGGCCCGGCATTCAGTACCCCCGTGTCCCAGGACACGAAGTCGCGGGCATTATCGACGAACTGGGCGACGGTGTTTCCGAGTGGAAGAAGGGGCAGCGCGCCGGTGTCGGTTGGCATGGCGGGCATGACGGAACGTGTCTCGCGTGCCGGCGCGGAGACTTCGGCAATTGCAGCAATATGAAAATCGCGGGCATCAGCTATGACGGCGGGTATCAGCAATACATGGTGGCTCCCGTCGAGGCCCTAACGGCGATACCGGACGGTCTGAGCGACGTCGAAGCCGCACCGCTACTATGCGCCGGAATTACCACTTACAACGCGCTGCGGCACAGCGGGGCGCTCCCCGGCGACCTGGTGGCAGTGCTAGGTGTCGGCGGTCTGGGCCACCTCGGAATTCAATTCGCCAACAAGTTTGGATATAAGGTTGTGGCGATTGGGCGCGGATCCGAAAATACCGCACTTGCAGAGAAGCTCGGAGCGAGCGTATACATCGATAGCAAAGCGACCAACGCCGCGGGCGAATTGCAAAAACTGGGCGGCGCAAAGGTCATTCTGGCGACAGCCCCAAGCTCAAAAGCGATGTCCGAGCTGATCGACGGTCTGGGGCCGAACGGCAAGCTTATGGTGATCGGCGTGGCATTTGATCCCATTGAGGTCACACCGGTGCAGCTCATTGGCGGAAGCCGAAGCATCCAGGGATGGGCTTCGGGAATACCGACGGATGCCGAGGATACGTTGCGATTCGCCGAACTCACCGGCGTGCGTCCCATGATTGAAACCTACCCGCTCGAAAAAGTCGCTGAGGCTTACGCGCGCATGCTCAGCGGCAAAGCACAGTTCCGGGTGGTTCTGACGATGTAAGCTGGCAAAATCCAGGTCCGTGCAATAATTCGCCGGGGGAGTCGCGAACCTGCGCGTGTTCGGCAAAAAGCCTCAGCGGAGTCAAAAGATGCGTCTTCCAGTCTCTCCGTCTTGCGCCCGATGCGGGCAGTTGGCCCATATCGAGTTGGTGGTCTATATGATGCTCGCATCAGTTCAACTGCCGGCTCAGGGAAAGGAGCGTGCCATGGAATGCCAAACTGTTTATCGTACGACACAGGTAGACGGGCTCTCGATCTTCTACCAAGAGGCCGGGCCGAAAGATGCGCCCACTCTTCTCCTGCTGCACGGCTTCCCTCTTCCTCGCGGATGTTTGAGCCCCTCATCTCCCGGCTTTCGGACTGGTATCACCTGATCGCGCCGGATTATCCGGGCTTCGGACATAGCGACTGGCCGGGCCCGAAGAAACTCGAGTACACCTTCGATCACATTGCCGAGATCATGAATCACTTCACTGAAGCCCTCGGGCTCTCGCGCTACACGCTTTACATACAAGATTATGGCGGCCCGGCGGGTTTTCGCATGGCTTTGGCCCATCCGGACCGGATCGCGGCTCTCATCGTCCTGGACGCCTAGCGCACAATGAAGGCCTGGGGGCGAATTGGAGGATTGCCCTCGATTGGCGCAAGTCACCAGCGGTCCGAGAACACCAAAAACCCGCCCATTTACTAACACACCCGCGAATTTCCACTGCGTCCGTGGCTCGCAAACAGATAAGACGACGCATTTTGGGATTAAAACCTCTACCGACCTGTGATAGAGGTCGCAAGTCTGTAAGTTATTGATTTGGTAGGCCCGAATGGACTCGAACCATCGACCTCTTCCGTGTCAAGGAAGCGCTCTAACCGGGCTGAGCTACGGGCCTGAAGTGGAACTGACCTTGTCATTCTATCCGCATGTCGAGCTATAGGGCAAGAAAAAGCCTTAA
>DASZAA010000162.1:0-4560 GCA_035945615.1 Terriglobia bacterium | reverse complement strand
CTGTATTTGATTCTTGAGCCGCTCGGCAGCCTGCGACCGGCTCGGCTGCACCAGGGCCTTGATCTGGCTCTGAAGAGAAGCCGCTTGATCTTTGTGAACTGCCAGCCTCCGCGTTTCGTCGTCAAGCTGGCGGCAAAGGTCCCCAAGATAGCTCGGCTGGACGGCCCCAGACGTAGCCATGTGACGGGTGACTTGCTCTTTCGACTCGCTGAGGCGCTTGACGTTCTGTTCCGCAACGCGGAGCCACGCCTCGTTTTTACGCAATTCATCCTCAAGCCCCCACTGCTCACGCCAACTCGCCTGGCTGCGCAGGCTGTAGGTTTTTTTGCACGCTACACGCCGCCCGTTTTTCATGAGTTCTTCTCGATTCCGATGAAGCGCAGCCGCTTAGACGAGTCGCGCGTACGCTCCGACCCGCCAGAGTCAGATCCGGTGAACTCGGCTAAAGCTCTACTGCCTGACGTTGCTTCGTAAGGCTCCAACCCCATTCTGTGAGAACGCTCGTATTTCTCTCTCAGCTCCTTGTCACTATTCAGCACCGCTACAGTCGCGTGCGCCACCGAGCAGCCGGTTTCCTGCATCATCCGGCGAGCCCGGCTGACAACTTCGCGATCAACCGAAAGCGATTCGCTCAGACGAGCCGAAGAGAGTTTGTCGAAACCCTCGTGATACTGGCGAACGTGCGCCATAAGATCCTTGTGGTGGATGAACCCAAGGCTATTCCCGTCCTCGTCAAGCACCTCATGACCGCCAGCTTCAAGCTTGCATAGCCTCAGTTCCTTTTGCGTAATCATCTACTCCTCCTCGGCTCGGGACCGGCGTCGTCTGTGTCACTCCGACAATTTTCCCGACGATTTACGTCTACGCCTTCTCTCCGCGCGCGATCTTAAGTTGGCGCTCGCTGATCTCATACTCGCCGGTGCTGCCACCGTCGATGAGCCCGAGGAAGTGCCCCATAATTTCGCAGCCGTTTGGTATTGTGAGCTGAGAAATCGCCTCTTCCTCAGTCAGATCGACCACATTGGGGTACTCGGCATACCTCGTGCCGCGCTGAACATGCTCGCGATGACCCGAAGGGATAAGTGGTAGCAACGTGACGACAGACAAGGGCAGAGGCCCTGGGCCATGGAGGATAGGTTGGTTGTCGCGCACCCCTAAGGTAAGCCATAGCCGCGCTCCGTCTTTGGCGACCGCCAAGCGGCCGATATATACCCCGCGCGGCCGAGCGGGCATGGCCGCTGGAGGCATCCAAGACTCCATGAAGTTTAAGACCACGTTTCTATTGCGAAAAGGTTCAATCCTTCGCGAGAGCGATTCGGAAGCGTCAAAGATGATCTTATCTTTCGGAGCGAAACCGTGGCCCCACGGCCCGTGGCCTTCCGGTTCAACGTAGAGGTAGTAAGTCGAGGCTGTGTTAGTGACTACGTCCGCAGAGAGGGGAAGGGGTGGCAAAAATGCTTGGTGCTCCCACCCACCCATCCTGTACGGAGGAATAACAACTACCTGGCCCTCTCTCTCTAGGTTCTCCTCGCTCCCATACCGCGCCTTGAGGATCTTCTCCGCGCTCGGCAGGATAATTTCAGAACCAGGCTCGCCGGCCTGAAGCATTGCTTCGGCAAGTGAGAGGAGGAATATCGAATCGATACCGGTCTGCTTCCAGAAATAGACCGCCTCGGCGGGATCTTCGGGAGCGCATCTTAGGGCAAGAGCCGCCATCTTCATCCAAGCCTCAACGGATGGCTCGGTAGGACCCTCGCCCTCCCATTCGGATATCCGGCTCTGCGTAACAGAGAACTGGTGGCCAAACGTCGCCTGCGTCATTCCAAGCGACTCTCTCAGGCATCTGATCCTCTCTCCGGCATCAGAACCTTTATCCATTTAGCACCTCATTCCTCACGCGGCGCTCGCGAAGCCACACCTCTAAGTCAGCGCGCGAGTAGCGAATGGCGTTCTTATGCAATCTGAAATATGGCGGCCCGCATTTGCGATTCCGCGTCCTCCACCATTTCAGTGTGGCGGGACTCAACCCAACGAACTCCGCCGCGTGCTCTGTGTCGAGGAGGCCTCCCTCGAACTCTCCCACCTTAAACTTTCCGCTTGACATCATAAATACAGATATCATAGTATCCAGAATATGGATAAAGCGTCCACGCCTAAGATGACCAACAAAATAGGACCGCCGGTCGTACCCGCGCGGCTCACTGATAGAGAGATACGAGAGATCGTGCGCCGCGTGCTCAAGGCGCATCGCGGAAGGCGCGATGAGATCGCCGCGCGGCTCACCGAGTGGATCGGATCTCGCGTTAGCGTGAATATGTTGAATGACTGGTGCACGCCCACGAAGCCCGGACTGCGCTTCCCGCTTTCGCTGGTGCGGGCTCTTTGCGAGATCACGGGCAATGATGATCTCGCGTTCGCCGCCATGACCGACGACCTGCGCGAGCGCGCGGAGATCGGCACCGCTCTGCGCCCATTGCTAAGGAAGTGGGCAGAGCAGCAGCGCCGCAGGGAGCAAGAGCAGCGGGCCGCCGCTGGCAAGAGTGCACTGAGCAAGCGGGGCAAATAGTGGACTCGACTCTACAAATCGAAGAGAGCGCTGCCGTGGGCGAACGGGCTGAAGGCGTGTGGCTCACTGTCCCGGAAGTGATGTTCTTTGAGAGCATCTCGCGGCGCGAATGCTACAACAGGATGCGTCCAGGCGATAGCCATTTCCTTGTTTCAAAGAACCGCTCCGGGTCTGGCGCCAAGCCGGGCAAATTGATCTACGCCCTCTCGATGAGCTTCAAGGCGCAGGAGCGCTGGCGCGCACATGCGCTGGCGTCAACGGCTAGGCCCAAAGACGCTGCGGGCGCAGTTACCGAATCCGCGCAACTTGGGTTGCTGCCACGCGCGGAAATCGACAACGAATTGGCCGCCCTGGCGCTGCCAGCCTCAATGCGGGACGTGGTGACCCGGCGCTATCGCGTGGTAGACCTGTGCCTGAATCACAACTGGAAGGCCGAGAACTACCCGTCAAAGCGCGCATACCTCAGAGCGCTCGCAAAGGCCAACGAAATTTCGGTGCGCCAAATCTATCGCTGGGTGGAGACGTACAAGGATACGGGCAAGTTGATTTCCTTGGCCAACGAGTTGCCAGGGCCGGAGCCTTACACCGGCAATAAACTTGACGACGACATGCGCGCGCACTTGCAAGGCTGCTGGACGCTCGAAAAGCTGAATGTCCGCCAGTGTTATGCTTCGCTGAAGCACTACCTTGAAGGCAAGCAAGAGTCTCCGGGATGCCGCACCAGCTATCTCTATAAAATCCCGAGCTACCGAACCGTAGCTCGCTTCATTGAGTCTCTCGATTCCTTGGAGCAAGCAGCGCGGGAAGGCCCAGAGGCGCTGAAAGCGGCCTGCGGCTACATCGACCGCACCTACCGCGATCTGGCATCGCTCGAGCGCGTGGAAACAGACGAGTGGAAGTACGACGTGCTGGCCTATAGCGCGGCACGGCCAACCGAAGTGAAGCGCTTCTGGCTGCTGACTTTTTACGACGAGCGTTCAACATATCCGCTGTGCTGGAAACTGGTGGAAGGCGACCGCTTCGACAAGCGGCATGGAATCAAGGAAGAGGATGAAATTGACCTGCTGGTCTGCCTGCTGCGCGAATTCGGGGTGCCGGGCGCGCTGGTTTCAGATCGCGGCAGATTCCGTACTGGGACGTTTGGTGGCGGAAAGCGTGAGGGGCAATTCAGTAAAGCAGACGGGATTCTCGACCGGCTGAACATTGCGCACGAGATGCCACGCGAAAAGAACCCGCAGGGCAATAGGCTCGAACGCTTCCACCGCTTCCTGGCCGATCAGTGCCGGACGCTTTCCGAGCACGGCTGGATCGGCTCGAGCGATGAAGAGCGGAAGATGACGCACGGCGACGCGCAAGCCGAACTGCATTCGCGCTGGGCTGCGGGCGATGAAAATGTACCGCGCACGCCGTTGCTTTCAGTGGAAGCGCTTCGCCTGATCACCGATGAATGGATGGAGAAGTGGCGCGACCATGCGAGCGAAGGCACGGACATGAAGGGCCTCAGCCCGCGCGCCGTGTTCATCCATAACACGCCGGAAGGCGGATTCAAGAAGCTTGATGACGAGCGGATCGCATGGGAGACGGCAGAGCAGTTTGACGAGGTCACGATTAGAACGGGCGGCATCGTCCAACTCCGCGACGGCAAGCGATACTCGCATCCCGCGTTGATCCTGATCCAGAGTGAGCGCCGCACGGTGAGGCGCGTCCGATGGGATCATTCGCAGATTTCCGTGCTGCCCGCGGCGAAGGGTGAAGCGATCATTATCGCGCCCCGGCGTGAGCGTGTGGGAACGAACGATCCCGAGAACCTGGCGCGGGCAATGGAGCTGAAGACGAAGCTGCGCAAGCTCGCTGGAAAGATGGTCGAGCCGCGAGAATTAAATATGGAATCCTTTTTGCCCGAGAGCGCCGCGAAACCCCTGCCGGAGGCGTCTCCGCTGAGTTATGCGCCTAAAGATATCGCGTGCGAAGAGATCGAGGTGGCTGATTTCAGC
>DASZAA010000161.1:0-4778 GCA_035945615.1 Terriglobia bacterium | reverse complement strand
CACCACCCCATCCCCGCAGAAGCCGCAGAGCGCCAGAGCAGGCTCGTAAGCTGGTGTTGAGGTTGGCGTCCCCGGCGGGATTCGAACCCGCGTTACCGCCGTGAAAGGGCGATGTCCTAGGCCGGGCTAGACGACGGGGACTACAGTTGATCTCGAAAGCCGCGTTTGCAACGTGAGCCGCCGGTTATACGGCGCCGGAGTGGTATCAGGTCGCATCAAGCCGTTTCAGGTAAGAGTAAAGCAACAACTATCCTATCAGCCCACTTCCAAAAGTGTCAATTCAGCGCAATACGTGGCAGAGCCTACCCACATCGCATTCCTCTATAGGTTGAAGCGCCGCAGTTTTCGGAGGAGGAAAGAGATGGCTGCCTTGGTGAGGGCCGGAGGAGCCGTGCCCTTCAAGGCGACAGGTGCTGGCGAAGCTGACACAAAAGACGGATGACTTCTTAACTTTGTCAATATTGACAAAGGGGGGCGAATCCCATTACTGTATCCGCCTCTATGAGAATTCTTGTCCTGGGCTCGGGCGGCCGCGAACACGCGCTGGTGTGGAAGCTACGCGAGAGCCAGATGACCGACGAAATTTACTGCGCGCCCGGAAATCCCGGCATTGGGCAGGAAGCTGAATGCTGCGCTGTTGCACTGCCGGATGCCGCGGCGATGCTCGAATTGGCGACCAGTCTTAAAGCCGACTTGACCGTTGTTGGCCCGGAAGCGCCGCTGGCTGCGGGCGTGGCGGACGTTTTTGGGAAGGCGGGTCTTTCTATTATCGGGCCGGTCCGTGCGGCGGCGCAGCTTGAAAGCAGCAAGATTTTTGCCAAGCAGTTTATGTGCCACCATGGCGTCCCTACGGCCCGATTTCAAGCCGCAACAGGTTTTGACGAAGCGGTGGCGGCGCTGCGGAACTTTCCTGCTCCCGTGGTGATCAAGGCCGATGGTCTCGCGGCCGGCAAAGGCGTGGTGGTGGCCAAAACACGCGAGGAGGCTGAGCAGGCGCTGGATGAGTTCATGCGCCGCCAGTCACTCGGGAGTGCGGGCGAGCGCGTGGTAATCGAAGAGGCGTTGAGCGGGGAAGAAATCTCATTTATTATCCTGACCGACGGACGCAGCGTGCTGCCTCTGCCACCCGCGCAGGACCACAAAGCCCTCCTGGATAACGATGAGGGGCCGAACACAGGAGGCATGGGAGCCTACAGCGACGACGCTATTCTTGATGATGGATTACGCGCGGTCATCATGCGCCAGATTGTGGCCCCTACGCTGAACGGGATGATGGCTGAGGGCCTTTCTTACCGGGGATTTCTTTACTTCGGATTGATGATGACGGCGGATGGACCGCGCCTGCTCGAATATAACGTCCGCCTGGGAGACCCTGAAGCGCAGCCGCTACTCATGCGCCTGCGGTCAGACTTTGCGGAAATGCTTTTCTCTACCTGTGACGGCACGCTTGCGGCCCGCGACCCGCACTGGAGTCCGAACCCCGCTGTTTGCGTTGTGCTGGCTTCGCGCGGATACCCGGCGCATCCCGAAAGCGGAAAGCTGATCACGGGTTATGAGGCGGCAGAAACGATGGGCGGCGTAAAGGTTTTTCACGCGGGAACGCTCTTCCAAAACCATCAACTTCTTACTCACGGTGGAAGGGTAATGGGCGTCACAGCGGGAGGCGAAGATTTGCAGGCTGCGATCCAGCGCGCATACGCCGCCGCTAGCAAAATCAGCTTTGAAGGGATGCAGTACCGCCGCGACATCGGCGCGAAGGGCTTGCGCCGCCACAGTGCGCCCACGCCCGGGGGCGCGGATGTTCATTAGACCGCATAGTTCCGAACAAGTTCTGCTGACCCCGCCTATTTCAATGCACCCTGGATCACGTGAAAATGTGACGTGGCGAAGAACAACAAAATCATCAGGCATCCGTTGTAGGTAACGTGCAGGATGACGCACGGCGCGAGCGAGCGCGCCAGCCCGCGCGTAAGTGAAAGCACGAGGCCAACCATAAAGATGAAAATCACGTGGTTCCACGCGCCGCTGTATTCGGGGATGTGCATCGCGGCAAAAAGCGCCGCAGTGAGGATAATGGCAAAAGCGAGACCGGCACGCGCTTCAAAAATTGGGAACAGGACGCCCCGGAAGATAAGCTCCTCCATGAAAGGTCCGATGATCACGGCGAAGGCGGCCAGAGCGTAGGATGCGTCCTGCGAGCTGAACATCTTCTCCAGCGGAAAAGATCCCTTATCAGGTAGGAAAGTAGCGGCGATTTGAATTCCGATTGTCAGTAGAATGCCGCCGCCCACATAGCTAAAGATCGTTCTGGTATTGAGATGGCCCCACTTGATGCCTTCCCAGAATCTGAACCGGTAGTGATAGACCACCAAAACATAGACGTAGCCGAATATGAGGATGTAAGCCACGAACTGCACGCCCAGGAGGAAAAATGTATTCTGGCCTAAAGCCCGCGTGGGCAGAGTCCAGCCCATCACCGGCTTGAGCGCGCTATAAGCCTCCAGCGCGAGAATGCCCGTGAATGCGAAGGTGAAGACGGCGAAAACGATAAAGAAAAGCAAGTCAAGCAGAGTCCAAGGCTCGGGCGGATGTGGAACCGCAGCTCCATCCAAAGGCGAGATGGGATCAAAAACGGGTTCTTCAGGATGTTCCAAAGGCATGGCCAGCCCTGGTATTGTAGCGGCAGTCTCTGCGCGCCAGGTTTCGCTATTCAAAACCCGCCGGCCAGAGGTCGCTACAGGACATAGTGATCGTCAACCAAAATCCCCACTATTTACGCCGCTTGCGTCCGCCATTTTCCAGCACAGCCGCAAGCAACGGAATCATCAATTCGTGGTGCCCGGTGATGGCGAATCCCTGGCTTGCATGGCGCTTCGAGCGGCCTTCGCCAGGCGCGGTAGGGCGCAAGATCACGTTCTGCGTGGGCCGGTAGTGTTGAATAAAATCAAAATTGGCCGTGGTTATGCCGCGCGGTGCGCGCCCCGCGTTGGCGGCGAGACTAACGCACTTTAGAAATACTTCAGGCAGGATCACCGCTGAACCCACATTCAGATAAATGCCACCGCCATCCATTTGGCGGACAAGCGCCGCAAGCAGTAGAAAGTCGCGGTGCGTGGCGGCGCCCATCGCGCGCGCGTCAATTGC
This sequence comes from Terriglobia bacterium, assembly GCA_035945615.1. Lineage (GTDB taxonomy): Bacteria > Acidobacteriota > Terriglobia > UBA7540 > UBA7540 > RH2-MAG17b. The sequence goes on along the minus strand of DASZAA010000161.1, from coordinate 1,634 downwards.
CGGATGGCAGTGGATGATGTCGGTCCCAATCGCCTCGTGGACAGTGGCCGGAACACGCTCGTGATACGCGCGCGCGAGCAGACTGTGCTTTTTGAATCGCGCTTCCCGGGAACGCGCGAGAAAGCGCCCTACGGATTCGCCGATTCCAAGTTGTTCAGCGTCACCGGCAATAATGCTCTGATTGATGGCGCGGCCCGTCTCTTCCGCCATGCCAAAACGGCCTTCGCCGAGCGCGGCGGGAACATCTTCCGAAGTGGCTCCAGCCAATCCAATCTCAAAATCGTGGATCATGGCAGCGCCGTTCATTGCGAACGCTGTCGCATAGCCACGCCGCATGAGGTCAATTAGAACCGGCGCGAGGCCGACTTTGATAACGTGCCCACCGAGACCCCAGATGATGGGCTTGCCTTTTCTTCGAGCGCCTTCGAGCGCCGCGACCACGCTGCGAAAGCTTTCCCCCGCGAGGATGCGGGGCAGGGAAGCGATCCATTGCCGAACCGTCACGCCGGGGGCAAGCGGCTTGGCAAAATTCGCCACACTCACTTTACTTGGGCGCGACTTCAGCGGATAGGTGTGAACACGGTCGAGTTTGAGGGGCTTGGCGTGGTAAACACTCATAGGGCCAGAACGTGAAGTTGGGCTATGCAGTTCAGCGCATGGCGATATCTACAGTTTGACGGCGAAGCTTTTTCAATATACTCACAGCACGCGGTGGAAGGTTGATCCGCTTGATTCTAGGGTTGGCACTATTCGCGGTGGGTATCGCCGCGATGAGAATTCCCTCAATCTCGTCTAAGTGGCTTTCCTCACGAACCGTGAAAGCTGAAAAAAAATTCCAAAAATTGTAATACTTGTCTCCAGGCTGGTTCGCGTGGTTCCAAATACGTTCTCTCAAATGTCGCCGAGTCTTACCGATATAGTGCGGAACATCCTCACGGTAGAGAATATATACACCAGGCTCTTCCAATAGTCCTAACTTTCTGACAAGTAGATTCTTTCCTTCCCTAATATCGAAAACCTCCCGCGGCCACATTTGAGCATATCCAGTAACGATCTGGTTCGATCCCTTCATTGCTTTCCCTCTTCTCTTTTTGCGCTTTCTTTGCGTCTCCGCGCCTTCGCTAGAGGTCGTTATTCCTTCAGTCCGTTTACAATCCGAACAATCCGTCTTTAATCAGTTCCGAATCGAAATCGAAACTAATCAACAAACCGAGGCGCTTATCCGCCAGCCGTAGACAAGTAAGCAATCGCTTCTTATGGATCTACGCCAGAGCGTAAACAGATTTAATCTCCACAATCACCTTATCCTCCACAATGAGGTCAGCGCGAAATTCAGGTTCCATTCGGTCAACGCCAAAGCCCCTCGCAAAGACGCCGAGATGCAAAGAAAGCGCCAAGCTTTGATTGACCTAAATCAATCAATAGGGCGCGGTTTATTCAGTATTCCGGTCAACGCCTGGCCGGTGTAGGACTTCTCATTCCGCGCCACGTCTTCAGGCGTGCCCTCGGCCACCACGCGCCCGCCTTCTTCGCCGCCTTCCGGCCCCAGATCAATAATCCAATCCGCCTGCTTAATTACATCCAAATTATGCTCGATGATGATGACCGTGTTGCCCAGGTCTGTCAAGCGATTG
>DASZAA010000160.1:0-20307 GCA_035945615.1 Terriglobia bacterium | reverse complement strand
CCTACGCGGACGGCCTAGCCCCTCGGGCAGCGCCACCCATGTTATTTTTATCGTTTTACAAGTAATAAGTTTCCCGGAGGAACATCCATGTTGATTCGGCGTGCCTGCTTTTTGATCTTATTTTGCGCATCATCGCTTTGGGCGGCGCAGCTTCCGCTCATCCCCTATCCACGCCAGCTTCAGACCGGCCAAGGGGAGTTCCGCACCAAAAGTTCAATCACCATTGGCGTTGCGAGCAAGGACGATCAGGATAGCTTTGCCGCTTCTCTCCTCGCCAAAGACCTGGATGCTATCGATGGAGTCGAGGCGAAAGTGAAGACTCACGCTTCGGGCTCGCCGCGCATTGTGCTGGCCCGCGCCAATGACCGCGACGGCGCGCGCATCCTCGAGCAAGCAGGCCTCAAGTTTCCCGCGCAAGCGGATAAAGAGGGTTACGTGCTGGTGGTGACTCCGCGCGAAGCGGCGGTAGTAGCGAATAGCGCGGCGGGGGTTTTCTACGGCGTCCAAACGCTTCGCCAGCTTTTTCACCCGGCGGCGGATGGCGGCGCGGCAGTATCGCCGGTTGTGACCATCGAAGATTGGCCCGCGCTACGCTGGCGCGGCGTGAGCATGGATATCAGCCGTGGACCCGTTCCGACGCTGGCCACGATCAAGCGGCAGATCGCGCAACTTGCCGAGTTCAAGATCAACCTCTACTCGCTCTATATGGAGAACACTTACGCCTATCCCAGTCTGCCCTTGGTCGCGGCGCCGGGCGGCGCGATTACACCGGATGAGGCGAAGCAGATTGTTGCCTTCGCGCAGCAGTATCACGTGACGGTTGTCCCGGAGCAGGAATCATTCGGCCACCTTCATCTGGCGCTGCAACAGGAGAGGTTCCAGAATATGGCGGAGACGCCCTATGGCGCGGTTCTCTCGCCCACCGTTCCAGCATCGTTCGATTTCATCGGAAAAATGTTCGCCGATTTGAACCAGGTGTTTCCCGGCCCATTTTTCCACATCGGGGCCGACGAGACTTTTGAGCTTGGCCTGGGCCGCACCAAGGAATTGGTGCAGCAGCAGGGCTACGGAAAAGTTTACGTCGATTATCTGCGCGGGATCGACCGCGTGCTCGCGCCTTACCATCGGAAGATTCTTTTCTGGGGTGATATCGGAGTCGAGCATCCAGAGCACTTGGCCGAACTGCCGCACGATATGATTGCAATTCCGTGGGTTTACGGCGCGCGCAAGTCGTATGCCGACCAGATTACGCCTTTCACCAAAGCGGGCCTTGCGGTGTGGGTAGCGCCAGGCGTCAGCAACTGGAGTCGCATTTTTCCCAACTATGCGACCGCGATGGAGAACATCCGCCAATTCGTGACTGACGGCAAAAACCTGGGCGCTACAGGCGCGCTCAACACCACTTGGTGCGATGACGGCGAGTGCCTGCTGAATATGACCTGGTTTGGCCTGGGCTACGGCGGCGCCCAGAGTTGGCAGCAAAGTGTTGATGACCAGCAATTCAATGACGCTTGGGATTGGGTCTTCTACCGCGCCGACGGCCACAACTTTGACGCAGCGGTGAACGGCCTGACACAGATCCACGAGGACCTGCAGGAATCTATTCATACGGACGGCGAAGACTATTTGACGTGGGTCGACGCCATGTCGCCCGAAGGGCAAGCCTTCTACAAGAATATGGCGCCCGTGGCTCATCAAGTGCGGTTGACGGCCGAGGACGTCATCACGAACTTGCTCGCCAACCAGCATCTCGCGCGGCGCAACGCCGACATTCTCGATTATCTTTCGTTTGCCGCCAGCCGGTTCGATTTTGTTGGGCAAAAGGCCATTTATGCCGCGTATATTTCCAAACTTTATGAGGAGGCGCAAGCCAATACTGCGGCGAAAAACGGGCCGGTGATGGGCCTGCTCGGTGACATCGAAGGCAATAACGGCTTGATCGAAGACATGCGCGACCACACTTCCGCCCTGCGTGGCGATTATCAGAAGCTCTGGCTGGAGGAAAACCGTCCGTATTTCCTTGGCAATATTTTGGTGCGATACGATGATGAGCTGGATCGCTGGCAGCAGGAGTCAAACCGGGTGCAGGGCCTCCGCACTATATACCGGCGAACGCACGAGCTGCCGCCGCTGATACCAGAAGGCAGTAAGCAGTAGGCGGAAAGCCGATGCTCAGTGCTCGTGCCGGTGAAGGTGCGGATGAGCATGGACAGCCCCGGATTTGTGCGTGTGCAGATGCGAGTGCAAAAGGCTGGTCTGCTCGAGCAAAGGAACGTTGCTCAGAATTTGTGAGGGCGGCCCTTCTGCCGCGACGCGCCCCTCTTGAAAGACGCAGCACGTATCGGCAATGTCTTCGGCAATATCGAGATCATGGGTGGCGGTGACGATGGTTTTCGCGCCCCCTTTCGCGCGCACTCGAAAGTCAATCATGTGACTTTCGCTTTTGGGATCGAGAGCGGCGGTCGGTTCATCGAGCAGCAGGATTTCCGGATCAAGCACCAGGATTGACGCCAGCGCGACGCGCTTTTTTTCGCCCATGGAGAGATGGTGCGGCGAGCGGTCGCGGAGGTGGGCAATCTCCATTAGGTCAAGCGTCTCCGAAACACGGCGGCGGATTTCCGCTGTGGGCCATCGGAGCTGCAGCGGTCCGAAAGCGAGCTCATCGAATACGGTGGGAGAAAAAAGCTGCACGTCAGGATTCTGAAAGACCAAGCCTACGCGGCGGCGGAAGCCGAACCCATCCCTAGCGAGAGTTTCTTCGCTTAGCGGCTGGCCGCAAAACCAGACGCTGCCCTCCTGCGGAAAACATAGACCGTCAAGAATGCGCAAAAGCGTTGATTTGCCCGATCCGTTCGCGCCGAGCAGCGCGACGCGGCTGCCGGGTCGGATGGCGAGACACAGGCAGTCGAGCGCCTTCACTTGATGGTAGCGATAGGTAACGTCACGAAGCTCAAAAACCGCGGGTTCCGCCACGCTCATCCTCCCAACCAGAAAGCCGCCGCGATCACAAGAGCGCACGCGCCGAGCATGATCCAGTCAAACGGCCGCGATTCAAATTCGTCGAGAGCGTAGACCTCGCCATGAAACCCTCTCGAAAGCATGGCCGAGTAAACCTCCGAGCTGAGATCGAAAGATTTTGACATCAGCACGCCTGCTGAAGACGCGGCAACGCGGCGGCGCTCTGAGCCATTGAGCTTGCCGACGAGCCTGCTGCGCCGCGACTCAAACATATCGCGCGCCGTCTCCAGCAAGAGGAAAAGATAGCGGTAAGTCATTCCGAGAATCGTTACCAACACAACGGGCGCTTTAAGCACGCGAAGCGCCTTCAGAACCTGCGCCCAGGGAGTGGTGAGGATCAAAAGAACGCAGAGCGTTGCCGCAGTTTCCGCGCGCGCCACCAGAAAACCCGCGCTAGTAAGACCTTGCGCCGTAATGGTCCAACCCAGCGCCGGAAGCCGGCCTGCAATGCGGCCCGGTGTCGTGAAGAGAGCGGGAAGAGCGATGACGCCGGTAAAAAGCAGCACCGCAACCCACACTCTCTTCAAAAGGCTGCGCAAAGGAACATGAGAGAGCACGGCGATGATCAGGGCCACCAGGAAAAGTCCGGCAATCACTTTAAGGCTGCGAACCGCCACCACGGTGATCATGAGCGCCAGGATGCCGAGCAGTTTGATTCTGGGATCGAGCCGCTGCAAAAAACCAGGCTCGTGCGCCACCTCCTCGGCGTAAAAGGCGCGCTCCAGCGCATCGACCAGCACCGCCGCCGTGCGTTCAATAAAGCTTCGGGTTTGTCTGCTGCCAGCAGGCATGGCCTACGCCTCTTCGGTTTCCACTTCGCCCGGCCCCGGGCGGATCCTTGCCGCGAGCCAACTTGTAAAGAGGGAAATCAGAATGATGACGCCCACGCCGAACATGGCTGAAAGCATATATCCGAAGGCGCGCTGCCGGACAAACGAAGGTGAGTAATTGGGAAAGGGCGCAGTCCAGACCGTGGACAATCGCGCCAAGCCGCGCGGCGTCTGCGCCGGAGGAGAGGCGTGTTCTGATACAGCCATGATCTGCGCGCGCACCGCGGGGTTTGAAAAATCCTTGGCGCTCCACTCGCCCCATGCGGCGCCCGCGGCGAGAATTCCCAGGGGAGTCAGAACCAACAGTAAGGCAATAGCGGTCCAGAGTGACCGAATGGTCCTTGCGGTGTCGCGGCGCGCGGCCTCAAGAACTTCGATTCCAGCCAGGCGCGCGCCCGGCGCCGCATGCGCCAGCAGAATGGGGTTGGCGCGCTGGAGGTACGCCACCACCCCTCCAGTAATCACCAATTCGGCCAACCCTGCAAACGTTAAATGCCCAATCATCATGGCCGGCACAGAGATGCTCAGCGGATAAGGCGCATATAAGGGCGCTCCGGCGGCGTTTTTGAAAAGGAGCGGCTGCAGGCCAAGCTCAATCGCCGCGCACAGCGCCGAAGCGTTGATGGCCACATAGCCGGCGATAGCCGCCGCAACGACCCGCCGTGACGCAGTGATCGCGGCCCGTCGCGCGAGGAGATGATAGACGAGATAAGCCGCGAGCGAGCCGATGATGGCCATGTTGAAACAATTTGCGCCGAGCGTGGTCAATCCGCCATCGCCAAAAAACAGCGCCTGAAGAAACAACGCAGCCGAAATCGACAGCATGGACGCCCACGGTCCAAGCACAACGGTCGCTATCCCAACGCCCACCGCATGGGCCGTGGTCCCGCCTGGGATGGGGACATTGAACATCATGATGACAAATGCAAAAGCCGCAAACACAGAGATGAGCGGGATCAGGCGCGTGTGGAAAAGCGATTTCACGCACCTGAGCGCAACGCACCAGAAGGGCAGCGCGCTGCCATAAAGAACAGCGCAGGTGGAGGGGCTTAAATAACCGTCTGGAATGTGCATGGTCCTTCGTCAACGCTACAACAAGGAATTACACGGACAGCACTAGGGTAACATGGGGGGCCGTCTTTGCGCGCTCTCGCCGGGAGCGCGTCCGGGCAGGAAAAGCAGACAATTTCCTATCGCAAAAGGTCTATAATTCGCATCAAAGGAACTATGCCGGGATGGCAGGTGCAACTGCGGCTGGGAAGGGGCGCGCTTGGCGGGAGGTTATATGGGAAGGTCCAATTCTGGCCGGCTCAAAGTAGGCGACCATGCGCCGGATTTCAGCTTGCCCGATCAGAATGGCAAACTCGTGCGGTTGAGCGATTACTTTGGGAAGAAAACTGTCGTTCTGGCTTTTTTTATTAAGGCTTTTACGGGCGGCTGCACAAAGGAATTGAATACTTATCAAAGCGAGATTGTGAAGTTTGATCAGGCCAGCGCGCAAATCATCAGCATCAGCGTGGATAGTCCGGCCAAAAACAAAGCGTATGCCGAATCGCTCAAAGTGACGTATCCCATCCTGAGCGATCATCACCGCGCCGTATCGCGCGAGTATGGAGTGCTGATGCCGGTCATCCGGCTGGCCAAGCGCGTGACCTTTGTGATCGATCAACAGGGTGTTATTCAATCCATTCAGCGGGGATCGGATGCGATGGATCCCGCGAACTCGCTCGCAGCGTGCGCAACCGGAGACATGCCGCGCGCGTGAAGTATGCGCTGAACAGCCGTTGATGCCTGTCGTGATCTCAAGCGGCAAGAGTTTGAGGAGGTTTTTTCATGTTGCGCCTGTTCGGCTCAAAACGAATTGTATTCGTTGTGTTTTGTGGCTTGCTAATTCTGATCGGGCCATTGTGGGCGCAAACGGCGGCCGCCTTTCAAACACCGGACGCGAGCACCCAGGAATCGCCGCCTTTTCCATCCTCTAACACTCCATTGTTCCCCAACAATAAGAGCACGATCACGCAAAAGCAGCAAGATGCCATCATCAAGGAAAATTTGAAAAAGGCGAAGAAAGACGCGGAAAAACTTTCTGCGCTGGCCGATTCGCTTAAGAAAGAAATCCAATCTTCCAATCCCAACGTCATGTCGATAGACATTGTGAGTAAAACAAATCAAATCGAAAAGCTGGCGAAAAAAATCAAAGAAGAATCTGAGATGTGAGCAGTCCGGCCGGCTGCGAGTTTCGAGTGAGCTGACCCGAGATTGTGGAGATAGCACTTACCCGTCTCGCTACACGGCCCATCTTATCGATGCGGTACTGTGATCTCTCTCCTTATTTTTTCGGAACAGCAACGCAGACTCGATGCTTTGACAAGACTACGCTTTTCGGCGTACCGTGTAAATTTCTTTAAGGAGGAATTTATGCGTAGGTTGCTGGCCTGTGTTGCCATAGTCTCGGTCATCGGCGCTTTCGGCTGCCGCAAGACGGATTCAAAAGCGGCTGTGGAAGCTGCCGTCCAAAATCATCTGAACCATAACTCTCACCTGATGCTTAATAGCTTCACGACGCATTTCGAGACGGTCACAGTGAAGGGCGATACCGCGCAGGCGCTGGTGAAATATGAGAGCAAAAACGTCCCCAATCTCGCTGTACAGGTGAGCTATGGACTCAAGAAGGTCAATGGAGGATGGCAGGTGGTTTCAAGTTCGTCGGCGGGCGGCCAGATGACCAATCCAGCAAATCCTCACCAAGGCGTTACTCTTGACCAAACGCCGCCGCCCGGGAGTCAGCCGCCCGCGCCTGTTCCGAGCCACTGAAAGGCAGGGACAAGAGGCGAGGGCCAAGGGATAAGCAAAAGGAGGATAAACATCTCTATCCCTTGCCCCTGGGTTTAGCTGAATTGCTTTAAATCAATCCCCGAGTCCCACGTCATATCCATCCCATTGAGCTCATCCCAGGAGAGTTCGCGGCCTAAGTAAGCTGCTTCGCGCGCGAGCATGGCGCTCAATGTGGATTCCGCTCCCAGAGCAGCTTGATTGTGGAACTTTCCGCTGACAATGCTATCGATAAACCCGCCTAGCTTTTGCGGGTCAGCCTGGGCGAGGTTATCGGTAAAAGCGCCCGTCACAGAGAATTGACCTTTCCCGCCTGAGCCTTCACTGGAATTCTGACTCTCATTCCATTTCCAGGGTTCGTCTCCATAAATCGCTACAGGTCCCGAATAGTGCCACTCGGAAACGCCCTTGCTTCCGAAGAAGCGGCCCGCCACGTCCCACCAGCCTTTGTCAAACTGGGTCGAGCCAAAATTAATCGTCACGTCGTCCGGATAATAGTAGGTCACGTTGTAATGGCCGTAGGCATTGCCTGAGTCGGTCCTCACTTGGCGGCCACCTGTTGCCGTGGCTTTGAGAGGCCGCGCGTTGAGCATCCAGTTGAACATATCGATCACATGGATGTTCTGCTCGACGACGATATCGCCAGAGAGGGTGCGGTCATAAATCCAATTGCGCAATCGAACATAGTCGGGCGAGGTGTTGGGCCACGCGGGCCGGTTGATAAACGTGGAATAGTAGTAGGCTTCTCCGCACGCAATCCGGCCTAGCGCGCCCGATGAAACGCGCTTTGTGAGTTCAACGTAGGGCGGAGCCATGCGAAGCTCGAAGCCGACATCCAAGCTCAGCCGGCCTTCGGCGCTCTTTCCAATTTCAATCACCCGCTTTGCGCCATTCACGTCCACCGCCACGGGCTTTTCACAGTAAGCGTGCTTGCCAGCTTCGACCACCGCCGCAAGATGCTGCGTGTGGAAGTAGGGCGGGGTGGTGATGACCACCGCGTCCACGTCTTTGGAATTGGCAATTTGATGGAAGGCGTCGGGTCCACGGAAAATGCGTTTGCTATCGATGCCGGCGTATCCCTTCTGTTGAGCGATCTGATCAAAGTGAGACTTGGCCGCGTCGAGCTGATCTTGAAACAAATCGGCAAGTGCTACCACTCGCGCCGAGGGAGAGTCTGAGAGCACGGTAGCGTCGTGCGTGCCTCGGCCTCCGCAACCGAGCAATCCAATACGCACTTGCGAGTTGGCGGCTGTGCCGCGCACAAGCTCTGGCTTGATGATCATCAACCCGGCCGCCGCAGCCGCGCCCGCCGCGATTTTTTCGCCAAATTGCCGCCGCGTCAACTTGCCGGGCGAGGTTGGTGGATTCGACGGATTTAATAGTTTCGATTCATCGCTCATGAGTTCTTCTCCTCTTTGTGTTTTCTTCGTGCCTTTGCGAGGGGCTGGTGATTTCTTTATTACGCGATCAGTTTTTCCAGGTATTCTTTCTCGTGGCGAATATCTTCAAGCTGCTGCGGCCCGGGAATTTCCCGTTCAATCGTGAGCGCGCCCTGATAATTCAATGCGCGAAGCCGCTGGATGAGGCGCGGGAAATTGACTTTCCCGTGGCCAATTTGGACTTCGCGGCCAAGATCATGCGGATTAACAGGAAAAACGCCATCTTTCATGTGCGTCCCTTGAACGTAATGGCCAACCACGTCGAGCGCGTCCACCGGGTTGCCATTGTCGTAGAGAATAAAGTTCCCTGTGTCGAAATTGATGCCCTGGTTGTCGAGTCCCACGTCTTCAATGGCGCGCAGCATGGTGATGGGCGTTTCCTGCCCCGTTTCGTAGCGGAACATCTGCCCGTTTTTGCGGCAATAGGACGCAACTTCGCGGATGGCCGCCACGACGCCTTTGTACAAAGGGTCGGATGGATTCGATGGGATGAATCCGCAGTGCGTCTGCACCGCAGAAATGCCCAGGCGTTTGGCAAAATCAGAAGCCTGCTTGAGCCGCGCAACCCGCGCCGAGCGCGTCGAGGGCGGAACCAGGCCGCACGTGAGCGGGCCTTGATAAAAATTGTAAATATCGGGTCCGGGACCACCGGTGACGAGCGCGGTGGCTTCGATTTTGTAGCGGTCTAAAGACTGTTGCAACTGCTGGGCAAGTTCTGGCGTGAAATCGCTCATTTCAAGCTGGCAGGTGGGGAAGCCGAGCGAGTGAACCAGCGCGATGGCTTTTTCGGGGTCGCGTCCAACGCCGAGAATCATGCCAAGCTTCCAGGCGACGGAGCTGGCCGGAGCGCCGCTTTGGCCATCGCTTGGAGCAGAAGCGTTAGCGGCGCCATCACCCAGCAGCCGCTTGTCAGGGGCCGCCATCAGGCCCGCGGCGCCCGCGAGAATGGATGAACGCATAAAAGCGCGGCGATCGGTTTTTGACATCGGTCATCTCCGGCGGCTGGCCCTTGCAAGGCGGACTGATTCATAAAATCCTTCTCCGGACCGCCGCACGGTACAATATCACAAGCTCAGTCAAGTCGTCACATATTTAGCGGCGGAGCCCAGTTCGCTTGTGGTCTTGGTGTCCCAAAGTGGGGTTTTGCAGATGAGAAAGGGCATGGCTTTAAGCCCTGCCATCGGGCAGTCGTCGTCCCGCGAGGCGAAGAAATCCTTTACGATCCCTGTTCCGGCACGATTGGAAATCGTGCCCTTTCGCGGTGGCTACATGGCGGCTCAGAGCTTGCGATGGTCTCTATGAAAAGAGAATTCCCTCAACATCCCATTCTGTGTGTAGGAGGTGTGGTCATAAAACGGGATGCCGTCCTGCTCATTCGCCGTGGCTCCGAGCCGCACAAGGGTGAGTGGTCTCTCCCCGGCGGGATGGTGGATCTCGGCGAGAAGCTAGAGGCAGCCGTGCGGCGGGAAATCCGGGAGGAAACTGGCCTGCGGGTGAAGCCCCTCGAAATGCTAATGGTATTTGAACGGATCATGCGAAAAAGTAAAAAAGTGCGGTTTCACTATGCCGTTCTCGACTTCCGCTGCCGGCCCGAAGGCGGCAAGCTACAGCATGCTTCGGACGCGATGGACGCGCGCTGGGTTCGCCGCGCCGATCTTGAGGATTACAATCTAAGTCCGGCCGCTCAGCGGGTGATTGTGCGAGCGTTTGACGGCCCGGGGCGGGGAAGGCGGTTAAGTTGAATCGAATCGTTTGGGTAACGACGATCTTACTCTGCGCGCTCGTCGCTGTGGTTTTAGGCGTGCCGCAGGGTCAGCGGGCGGTAGACAAGGCTTCTGCCCTTCCGCTTGTTTCCTTGCCAGTGCTTACGGGGCGGCTGAAGAGCGCCCCCCGGCCAAATCCTCTGCGTGAAGTCACGCTGCGCAAGATGTTTGAGACCGCCGGATGCCCGGACGCCCGCCTTTCCGAGCAACCAGTCGACCCCGGCCAGCCGCCGAATCTGATTTGCAAACTGCCCGGAAGGGAAACGTCGTTAATTGTCGTGGGCGGCCACCTGGACAAAGTAAGGCGCGGCAACGGCATTGTGGACGACTGGAGCGGGTCCTCGATGCTGCCCAGCCTCTACCAGAGCCTCAGCGCCGCGCCACGCAAGCATACGTTTCTGTTTATCGGATTTACGGAAGAGGAAAAGGGGCTGGTCGGCTCAAAATATTACGTGCGGCACGCGCCGCCCAGTCTGCTGCGGAGCATCAGGGCGATGGTCAATCTGGAATGCCTGGGGCTGAATCCGCCGGAAGTGTGGGAAGACCATGCCGCGCCGGTTTTGTTGAGGAGCCTTGAAACAGTCGCGGGCACGATGAGAATCAACGTGCCTGGAGTCGACCTGGAGCGCGTGGGACGCGACGACGCCATGTCGTTCCGGAAACGCAAGGTCCTGACGATTACCATCCATTCGCTAAGCCAAGGCACTATCCGAGTGCTTCACAGCAACAGGGATAACATTTCAGCGGAACACATGGATGATTACTACGAAAGTTACCGGTTGGCGGCGGAATATCTTGCGTATCTGGACAAAACGCTGCCGTGAAGAAAACTGTAACGGCGGCCTCTCTAAATTTTGAATTTCCGATTTTTAGAAAAGCCGGAGAGTTTAACAGCAAAACTCCGCGCTACAAAATCCGGCAGCGAAGATGCCACCGCATATAGCACGTTTCCGCTAGGGGGCAGTCTTTTTCTGCGGAAGACAGGCTTGAACGGTGACAAAGTTCGACAATGAAGTGGCGAATTTCTTAATCCCGACGCTTTGAAAATACACTTCGGTCTGAACGCGATCGCACTCTAGGACCGATCCCCAGCCATACTTCGAGTGGCGGACGTATTGCCCGGTTTTCAGTTTCAATGGACAGCCTCGATCTAATAATTTCGTTTACGCTCGAAACGGTCACGGCCGCCGCCACCGCCGCGCTTAGGTCCCGAAAAGCCCGTGCGCTGGGGGCGAGCCTCGTTAACCGTCAGCGGACGTCCACCAAAATCGGCGCCATTCAAGCTTCCAATCGCCCGCTGCATGTCTTCGCCTTCCGCCAGCTCGACAAAGCCGAATCCGCGCGATTGTCCCGACATTTTATCAATCACCACTATCGCCGACGCTACTTTGAAGCCCGCGTCTGTGACGAAGCTGTTGAGTGCGCCGTCGGTGGCGCTGTGTGGCAGATTGCCAACATAAAGCTTAGTTGCCATTTGATCCTCCTGATGAGGGTCAGCCCTTGGACTCACCCGGTTAACTGCGTGCTGAAGACGTCTTTCGATGTTGCGCCCGTTGTACACGGGCTCCATCCACAGCATTGTCTGATGACTTTTGTAATTGCAATTCCCGGGTTCGTTGCCGGTGACGGATCTTATTCCGCCGCACACGCCCGAATCTTGCTTTGTCTCCCGTTTTCTCTGACATGGTTCCTCGCCACTTCAGGCGCTAGATTGCCCTAGTCACTTCGATGTTTAATTTCAACGCACGCCGGATACCGGGTTGATTTGGGTTCAGCAAAAAGCGCTGGCCGCACATGACCTGATGTCAAGGCCTCGACAGTTGAGGCGCCGTGTGTCGGGGCTTTCGTTGCACTCAAGCGGTCTCTTTACTGCCAAATACCTTGATTCAAACGATCTGGAGATTTTATTGGGTGTGATGTCAGGAAGATCTCACTTCCATACTGATCATGGGCGCATTAACACTGAATGTCAAATGCTGTAGAGGCGGCCTCTTGCCGCCGGTTTTTACTATTAAAAACCGGCGGGTTAATCTTGTAGGAAGCCGCAGCTATTAAGGCTGGAGTCAGCCATGCGGCTGCGGCGAGACGGCGCGGGCAGCCTCGTCGATCTGGAGTTGATCCAAGGTGGCTTTCAACGACGCGGTCAGATTTCTGGCGTAGCGGATGAAGTGATGGCCCGAGAGCAGGATCGTATACCCCATCCACAGTTTTGCCGGCTGCAGCGACCAACGGCCCACAAGCTGTGCGAGGAATTTCCAATATGCCCGCCGGTACGACGACAAGATGCCCTGGCAGAGGATGGAGCGAAGCACAATGCCGAGGCTGAGCATAAACGGATATTGCGTCACCTTCTGCTGCTTGCTGATTTCCCAGTGCACGAGCGAGCGGTAAGCGCGGTTGTAAAACGCCGAAGGCGAGTAGAGCGAGATCAGCGTTTCGCGGAAGCCCTCAATCAGCACGGGAAGGGGAAGATGGGTTTTAAAATTCGGCACGTCGAAATTATCGTTGGAGGGGCTATCTTTCAGCAGCCGTCCTTCCTTCAGCATCCTGGCGTAGAGCGGAGTGGTGGGCGGCGCTTGCAGGAAACCGGCCATAGCCCACGGAATAGCCGCGCGCTCGATGAAGTCGCGCTGTTGCTCGAAAATATCTTCTGTATCGGAATCGAAACCCATGATGAAACCCGCCGTCACCCAAAGCCCCTTGCCTTGGATGAAAAGGATGCTCTCCAGCGGATCGCGCCGCATGTTCTGAAACTTCTTCGCCTCCGCGAGCGACTCTTTGGAAGGGCTTTCAATCCCAACGAAGACATAGAAGAAATTGGCTCTTACCATCGCTTCGATCAGCTCGGGCCTCTGTGCCAGATCAATCGAAGCCTCGGTGTAAAAGAAAAGCGGATAATCGCGAGATTTCTGCCATGTTTCCAGGCTCAACGCCAGTTCAAGGGCAAGTTTGTGGTTGCCAATGAAATTGTCATCGACGACAAAGACCTGCTTTTTCCAGCCCAACTCCAGCAGTCTTTCAAGCTCCGCAATTAACTGGGCGGGGCGCTTGGTGCGCGGCTTTCTGCCATAGATGGTGATGATGTCGCAGAATTCGCACTGGAACGGACAGCCGCGCGAGAATTGCACGGGCATCACCGCGTAGTTTTCCATTTTCAGCAGCTCGAAGCGCGGCGTAGGCGTCTTGCTCACGTCGGGCTTCTGATCGATTTGATAACGCCGGTGCGCCATGCCTTGTTCGAGGTCACGCGCGATCTGGGGAAATTCCTCGTCGGGCTCGCCCACCACCACATGGTCGGCATATTTCAGCAGAACCTCCGGCTCGCTGCTGGCGTAGGGTCCGCCGACCATCGTTCGCTTTCCAAGCCGCCGGGCGCGCGCCAGCGTTTCGATCACACCGTGCTCTTGCACGTGCATCCCGCTTACCATTACGAGGTCGGCCCACAGGATGTCGGTGTCGCGAAGCATATCAAACGCCTGGTCGATCAGACGGACGGTCCAATCCTTCGGGCACAGCGCGGCCACCGTGATCAGGCCGAGCGGAGGCATGGTGGTCTTCTCCGGCAACAGGTTCATCATGCCCTGGAAGCCCCAGAACGAAGAAGGGATCACGGGCCAGACCATGAGCACTTTCAAGGCCGGGCCGAGCGGCGGGAACTCGTGTATTGCAGGCGGTGTTTCCTCGCGGATCGAGGTTATTTCAATCATCTCGGGCACAGGTTCCTCGGAGACCGAGCCGTCTCGTTCTCGCTTGCGCCAGCGCGGCCCGTCAATTTTAATACGCGTTTCACGCCGCGAAAAGGTGGCAGGGTGAGTGAAGGCGGCGCATCAAGACGAGAACACTATACCACACAAGTTAAGGCGAGAAGTATTTTATCGGTGTGGGTTGTATTACTCTGGCAGCCTCTGGCCGCCTGTCTTTACTTTCCCGCGCCCTGCGCCATGAAGCCTCCATCCACGGCAAGCGTTTCGCCGGTAACAAAACTGGCTGCGTCAGAGGCCAGGAAAATCGCCGCACCCTTGATCTCCTCCAGATTTCCGAAGCGCCCCATAGGTGTGTGCGACAAAATGGAAGCCTTGCGGCCCGGCTCGTTGATGATGTGGCGGTTGAGCGGGGTTTCAAAAAATCCGGGTGCGATGGCGTTCACCGCGATGTGATAGGCAGTCCATTCGGCGGCGAGCGCGCGCGTGAGCGCCACGATAGCGCCTTTGCTCGCGCAATAGGGGGCTGACTGGTGAAGGCTGAGGAACGATCCGACGGACGCAATGTTAATCACCCGCCCGTATTGCTGGTCGCGCATCACACGGCCCACCATTTGGCAGGCGTACCAGGTTCCTTTCAGGTTGATGTTGAGAATACGGTCAAAGGTCTCGTCATCGTACTCAATCGAAGGGTTGCGCTTGGTGGTCCCGGCCGAATTTACCAGGATGTCGATTCGTCCCCATTCTTTGAGCAGGAGATCAATAACCCGCTGGATTTCCGCCCGCTGCGTTACGTCCGCCGCCGCCTCGATGGTCTTGCGACCCATCGAGCGGATTTCCGCCGCGGTTTTGGCAACCTCTTCAAGACGGCGCGCGACCGGAGCAACATCCGCGCCCGCCTCGGCCAGGCCGTGCGCGATGGATCGGCCAATGCCGCTGGTGCCGCCGAAAACCAGTGCGCGCTTTCCTTCGAGGTTAAGTTTTGAATAAGCCACTCACTGCCTCCGTGTTGAGATGAGGAGGCATCGTAGCACCAGACAAAAATCAAAGGCAAGCGGATTGCCTGGATTCGCTGCGGTGGCCTCTGGCCGCCGCTACAGCGCCGGGCAGCATTCGCCGCGCGGAATGGGGTCGCCGTGCGGGCACGATCGAGGGTGATGAAGGAAAGTGCAAATCCGGGTGGTGACTTCGGCAGTCCAGAGAGGCTCGATTTTCAAAGCGTTCTCATGCAGCCGGTCTTCACCCATACCGAACGTTTCGTAGAAGAATCGCTCGGCCAGGCGATGGCGGCGGATCAATTGATCCGCGCGATATTGACCCTCCGGCGTGAAGGAAATTGCTCCGTCGTCGTCCAGGCTGATGGTCCCTTCCTGCGCCATCAAAAGGAATGTAGCGCGATTGGTGGCGAACTCGGGCAGCGTTTCGGCGGGCAAGCGATCCTGCCTTTTTTCTTCTTCGGCGCGCCAGACGGCCTGCAAGAGACTGTCCGTTAACAGGCTTTCATGCTCCGGCAAGGCGGAGACCTCCGTCAGCCGTCCGTGATGAAGATCGACGCGGCGCTCCGCCATGCGCCCGATCTCGGGGTCGTGGGTGACCATTAGAATCGTATGGCCCTCACGATGTAAATCCGCGAGCAGACCCATGACGATTGATTCGTTCACCTCATCGAGGTTGCCGGTGGGTTCGTCGGCGAGAATCAAGTTGGGTTGATTGATAAGCGCACGCGCCACGCACACGCGCTGCTGCTCGCCACCCGAAAGCTGCGAGGGCAGATGATGCAGCCGGTCGCCTAGGCCCACTCGCTTGAGCGCCTCGCGCGCCTCCTGCTCTTCGGCCAGACTATGGAAGTACTGGGCGAGCATCACGTTTTCGACCGCGGTGAGATAAGGCGCCAGGTGAAACTGCTGAAAGATGAAGCCCACTTTTTCGGCGCGAAAACGCGCCAGGTCGCTTTTGGAAAGCCGCGTCAATTCCTCGCCGTCAATCGAGACCGACCCTTCGCCGGGCGAATCGAGGCAGCCGAGAATGTTGAGCAGTGTGCTTTTGCCCGAGCCCGAGGGTCCCATCACTGCCACCCACTCGCCGCGCTCCACACTGAGCGAGACACCGCGCAAGGCTGCCACCGACGGCCCGTATTGTTTGGTCAGATTTTTGACTTCGATAAACGCCAAGTTAAGCTCCCAAAAACCAGTGACAAGTGATGAGTGACAAGCAAAAGGGCATACACCGACCAGTTACGTCTACTTATTAAGAAGAGTTCTTCGCAATGCGTTCACCATGTTCCGTAAGTCGGCGATCAGCATGACTGTCTTTTCCGCCTCGCTTTTCAGGCTCCTTTTAGCGCCGCTGCGGGCTGGATTCGCCGCACGACGCGCACTGGCAAGAGCGTTGCGATTACGGCCAAAAGCGCCGTGGAAATGCAAATGACGGGGAACACCCATGCACTGGGAGCGAGTGCAACATGAAAAAGCCGCGTCGCCACGTCGCGGGCAAAAAATGCGCCGATGAAAAACCCTGCAACGCCGCCAAGCAGACCCAGCACTGCGCCCTCGCAGAGAAAAAGCTCCATCACCATGCGATCGCTCGCACCGAGAGCCTTCATGACGGCAACGTCTTTGCGGCGCTCAAGCACGATCGCGGTCATCGTGGCCGCGACGCACAGAGCAATAATCACCAAGATGAGTGCTGTAAGCGCAAGCATCAAGCGCCGGATGGTGGAGAGCACGCGGCCTTCCGAATAGACGATCTGACGCACCGGACGCACGGCCAGCGGAGGTAACGCGGAAGATAGCTGGTGAATTGCCGCTTCAATTTGCTGTGTATCGCCCGGCACGCGCATCTCAATCAGGCTGATTTTTCCCGGCAGGCCTGCGAGCTGTTCGAGCGTAGCAAGAGGCACAAACACCTGATCGTCGGCAGAGTCGCCGGTCGACACAATCGCCGCAACTCGAAACGTTACTGGAGCAGCATGATTGGCGCTGGCTCCGCCTCGGGACGATAGCGAACTCAGTTGCAGTTGATCGCCGGAATGAAATCGCATTTCCGCCGCCAGATGCGCCCCGACGATGCAATCGTCGGTTTTGAAATCTGCGTTGGAGCCTTCCAGTCGCCAGTTAGGATTCGTCTCCGCGAGGCTGCCAAGGTCGGTGCCCACAGCCATCACGTTTTCGCCTCCGGGCAGGCGCGGGTCCGGCACGGCAGGGTCAAGGTGTGAGACAACATAGAGTACTGGCAAGATTGTAGCTGCGGCCTCAGGTTGCCGGTTTTTCCTCCTTATAGCGGCCGTCGTCGCAACTTTATCCGCCCACGCTTTGTCCATGAGGCTGGGCAGGGCGCTCGATTGGGCTGCGGTGCCGTGCGGAGCCACGATCACGTTCGCCCCAAAGGCGCGGAATGATTCGGTCATCTTGCGCTCGACGCCGCCATAAAGATTCAGAAGCAATGAGCACACCGCCGCGCCCACCAGGAGCGATCCAATGCCGAGAAGTGCCTGCAGTCGTTTCACCTGGAGCGACCGAAAGCACAGCAACCAGAAGATGCTGCGGCGGCTTTTGGGATCGTGTCGCATATGCAGTCAAGTTTCAGTCGCCAGAAAAAAAGCGGTGGTTGGTTTTTCCTGACACCTCACACCTGGAACCTGGCCCCTGCTTTACTCGCTTCGCAGCGCCAAAGCCGCCGGCGCGCGCAGGCCGCGTTCGAGCGGCAGGGTCGACCCTACAAGGGCTACGAGCAGCGCGAGCGCGAGCGCGCCGGGTAGGATCACCCAATGAATGCTCACCGGCGAGTTGAATATGGCGCGCCCCAGCCGCTCCGCCAGCTCGCTGCCGAGGCCATAGCCGAGCGCCCCACCCGCGAGGCCGACGGCGCAAGCCTCGGTCAGGAAAATGGCTGCCACGCGCGCATCCGTCGCGCCCAGCGACTTGAAAAGTCCGATTTCCGCGCGCCGCTCGATCACATTCGCCAGCATCATGGAGGAGACAGCAAGCGCGGCGGTAATGAGCGCCGCCGCCGCGAGCAGCCACATGAGCAAACTCACCCGGTTGAGGACGTTGCCCTCGGTTTCCGACACCCGGTAGACAGGCAGGGCCGAGGAGCCGGGGATAGCCTGCTGAATTTGATAAGCTACGGTACTGGCGTAATTCGAGCAGCTCCACTTTTCGTATTCATCGGGCGTCATGCGCGTGACCGGGGTACGCGCCAGGCTGTCATCCGGCTTGGTGATGGCGCTCACTTCCACGCGGCGCACCTTGCCTTCGAGCCGGGCAATCTTCTGCACCGTGGCCAGCGGCGCGAGCACTTCCTGGTCTTCGATCCCGCCGCTTTCCAGAATGCCGCTGATGCGCAACTTAATCGTTTGTGCAGGATGTGCAGAACCGGCGCGGCTCCTGGCAGATAGTTCTCCGGCGTTAATCTCAACCGTCTCGCCTGTTTTGAGCCCCAAAGCCTGCGCCATCGCCGAACCCACAACGCACTCATCAGGTGAACCGGGCCAGCGCCCTTCAACCTTCCATGCGGGGTGCAGCTCGCCGATACCGGTGTGGAAGAATTCGCCGGAGCCAATGTCAAGCGTTTGGTTAAACCACGTGCCAATCAGCACAAAGCGGTGGCTGCCAAGCCGGGCCGGCGCATAAACAAACGGCGCGAAAGCTTCAATGCTGTTTCGCCAGAAGATCTTTTTCATCGCGGGCAGGGAAGACTCTTCAAGATAAGCGCCTGTGCCTGCCGGACGGAGATCAACCCCGCCTACCGAAACCGGAAACGCGTCGGCGGCGGGCGTGACTTCGATGTTTGCGCCTACGGCGCGCAACTCATGGTTAACCTTGTCGCCTACATCGACGGCAATCGTGGCCACTGCCGTGGCCACCGCGATACCGAGCGTGATCGCCGCCAGGCTGAGCAGCTTGCGCCGCCGTTTGCGCGCGAGAGATTGGCTGACAATTCGGGAAATCATGTTAAATGCAGTGGCAAGTGATGCGTGACAAGCGACAAGCAAAATTTCCAGCCATCAGCTTTCCGGTTCCTGGAAGACCGCGAAGCTGGCATGGCTGCTTTTGTCTCGTCACTTTGCACTCGACACTTTCTTTCCGCTGGTTACTGGCCACGAAACACGTGCGTTGCCGCTTCCAAGGCGCTCTCGGCCACGGTAATCGAGGGCGTTCCCTTCTGGTAATTGAACTCAATTGGGATAGGGTTGCACCCGCCCTTCAATCCGATAGTCGGAATGTAAATGGCGGATGAACAGTTGCGGCAGATCACGTTCCGGCCATCCTGGTAGTAGCCTTGCGTGCCGCAAATACGGCAGGCGTCGAGCGCCACATGGACCGTGCCGGAATCATCTTCGATGGCAATCAGGCGCACGCCAACGTCGTGCACTGTCACCAAGTAGTGATGCAGCTTATGATCCTGAAGCTCGGCAGTGGGAATGGCGGCGCCGCCCTCTACCATTTTAACGGGCTCGGGCGGCGTCACCGCCTGCGCCACGCGCGAGTATAGAAATTCGGCGCTGATGAGCACGATCACCAGCAATCCCACGGCACTCACGGTCGTTTTCCAGAAAACTTCGCGCCGCTGTTCGGCCACGGCCTTGCGCCGTTCGGGAGCGGGCAGTGTCTGAAGCTCTGTTTCAGCGCGCTTCGCGCCCTGGAATTTCTGCGCGAGCACCAGGAAAAGGCACAACGCGATGATGACCACGAAGAAAAAGGCGTCGTTATTGACGATGGGGCCAACCAGGTGCATTTCCTCGCGGCTCGAGGGCAGCACCATAGCCTCGGAAAGTTCGTGGATTCCTGAAATGAGCAGTTGCAGCGCCACTACCAGCAGCACAATAGTGGTGACGCTGAAAAACTTGCGCAGGTTCACTTTAATGCTGCCTTTGAAGAAGGCAACGCCCAACCCAACGGCCAGCGTAAGACCAATAACACCACCGATGAAATTCATAAGAGCCGTCGTATCGAGAGAAACCGCAGCCAGAAATAACACGGTCTCAATGCCCTCGCGAAAGACCATCAGGAAAACAAATAGGAACACCCCCCATGCGGCGCTCCCCTCGGCGCGGCCTGTAAGTCCGGCCAGTTTTCCTTCGATTTCGCGCCGCATGTGCTTTGCCGTCATGTACATCCAGATGACAACCGAGGCCACAAACACTGCCCCCACCAGCATAAGCCAGCCCTCATAGGCGTCTTCGTTAACTCGCAGCAGGGAAACGAAATAGCCGGCGATGCAGCTTGCCGCCACCGCCACGCCGAGCCCCCAGTAGACATACTGGATCAGCGCCTCGCGGCCGCTCTTGCGTAGATAGCCGGCAACAATACCCACAATGAGCGCCGCTTCCACGCCCTCCCGTAAAGTGATAACTAAAGATCCAAGCATAGGTTTCTCTAATCCACCGTTCCCGCACACGCTCCGCGAATTAAAAGCATATTATATTGAAGGATAAGCACTTGTCACGATGTCTGATTTCCGCCCACCAATCTATACCTTTTTGTAATGATGATTATACCCGGAATTAACCTTGGATGGGAATAGCAAAAAAACGTGCAACCCGCTGAATGAGGCAGGAAGTTACGACTGGCCGCGCGGCTCAGCGTGGATGCTGACCTTCATAATTTGCGGGAATTCCTTGCGGAACTTAAGCTCTAATTCGTCGGTGATTTCATGCACGCGCCGCAGGGGAAGCTCCGGTTCGAGGGTACAGTGGAGACTGACCATAAAGTCTTCCCCCACC
>DASZAA010000159.1:0-1978 GCA_035945615.1 Terriglobia bacterium | reverse complement strand
CAGGCGGCTGCCCTCCAGGAACTTCGCGTCCAGAGCCGTATCGGAGAGCGGCAATGCCTGCCAGGGTTCCACGCGCTTGTAGGCGATGTCCATTTCTCCCAGGCTTACGCCGCGGAAAGCGTCATGCGCCTCTGCGAAGGGTGGCTCCTTTACATACGGGTGGCGGTGGCCAAGGCATCCGCACACGTTGTCTTGCCGGAGCTGGAGAATGACGAGGCCCGGCGCGTTGAAGAGCACTTCATCATAAGCTTCACGACAGGCATTCGGGACATCAAGCCAATCCTGTTCAAGACACAACGACGTCTGGCGAGCTACGCGCGCGCCCCGGAAAGAGTGCCCAATCACCACCAGCGGCCGCGACCGGTCGCCGAAGCGCGTCAAGAGATACCTGCGGCCTCTCGACCACTCAAGCCAGCGAATCCATCGCGGGCGCGAGTGCAGATATTCCAGAATCGCCGCCGCAGAAATAGCTTGTCCAGCGTCCATCGTTGGACCTCCCATTTAGCGCAGAATCATCTGAAGCCTACCGTTCGGCTTAGAAATCAAAAACGGTCAATCATCCCCTCCGTACACCCAAACCCCGCCCATGTGAATTTTCACGACGATCACCTGCGTGCCGTTCGGATTGTAAAAATTCACAGTTTTCCCGAACCCTTCGTCCTGCTGGGTTATGCCGTGCAGATCGCTTTGCACGTATCCAAGCCACGAATGAGCGTCAAGCAAGCGCAGATGGTAGACGTTGGGTACGTCAATCTCCACATCACCATAGTTATCGAGCAAATAGACCAGGCCCGTAATGCCGCTCACGGTCACATCGCCATCCACGCACTTCAAGCGCAGGTTAGCGTCATAGGGCATTTTGATGGTGAAGTTCACCGTAAGCCGCGACTCGCCCCGGAAAGGCCGCCAAGGCCGTCGCGCTGGATAGAGCGTGCTGAGGCGGATGTTATGGTCACGGCCGTCTAACTTCACTTCCACCCGGCCATAAAGGCGCTGAGCTTTCTTTTCCGAGCCTGCGGTGACAAGCTTTTCCGCTTCAATGGCCAACTTGGGATTATCCCAGCCCTCGATGTCCAGGTCTCCGATGCGCGTATCCACGGTCAACGTGCCATAGGAAAACATGCGCACGGAATAGTTCTCGACTTTGCGGAAATCGTCCGCCTGCAGGAGAGGAGAGACCAATGCAAGCAACAACAAGACCCCAATCGCGGATACAACGCGGCGATTGCGGTAAAAGCCGGGAGGAGCGCAGTGACGGGATGCACAAACGGATTTCATGCGGCTGCTCCCCTGCAGGCACTATCGGCGGCCAGGAGCAAACGGCTGCCAAGGTCATTATACTGTAACGGCGGTCGACACCCGTAGGGAGCTGCCGCCATAGCAAAAAAACGCCGCTGATCTATGTCGTTCTGTATAGCTTGACATGAGCGGCTGGCTGCTCCTAGCATGTCCTTGACGCGGTTCGCGCCGCGCGACAGCAGACTCCTCCAACCCGATGCGCGGAGTTTCCTGAAAGGGGCCCAGTGAAGATTTCCATTCGAAATCAGGGTGATGTTGCGATTGTCAGCCTGGAGGGCAAGTTCTCGGCCAGCGCGGACGGTCCCATCTTGCGAAACAAGGCCCAGGAGCTTTTCGATTCCGGAACCAAAAAGATGGTCCTCGATTTCACCGGCGTGCCCTACATCGATTCCACGGGACTCGGATTCCTGGCTGCCAGCCACGCCGCGGCTGAAAAAGCGCAGGCGAAAATGGTGCTGTGCGGTCTTGCGCCTCCGGTGAGGCAAATTCTTGACCGCGTTCAAATGGCCCAGTTTTTTCCGCTGGTCAGGGATCAAGCCGCCGCTCTGGCGCTCTTCGCTGCTCCGGCGGGCGCCCCTTAACTTCAACGCTGCTCGCTGAAGCGTCGCGCAGACAATGAATATAATCGAGAGCGAATGTCATGCTGAGCAAAGCGAAGAATCCTGATGACAGAGATCAG
>DASZAA010000158.1:0-1693 GCA_035945615.1 Terriglobia bacterium | reverse complement strand
GTCCTGGCCCAAGCGGCCAGCCAGCACAATCGGTCCGTATAATACCGCTTGCTGCGTGGGGTCGCCGAGCAGTCCTTCTGCGTGGAGGCGCATGGGGAGCTTCACTTCGAGGCGATCGCCATCTGCCCAGGTGCGGTTGATTTCCAGGTAGCTTCCGGGGCTGGCAAATGCGGGCAGAGGTTTGCCATTTAGCGTCGCCGAGCCGCCATCCGCCCAAGCGGGTATCCGTATATTGATGCCCGCTGCCACAGGCGCGCTGGCCTTCACGGTGAGGGTTGTGCCCTCCTGCTCCGGGAAATGCGTATCCTGGCGAATAGTAAGCCCCTTTTCCGGCCAGTGAACTTTCGAGGCGATGAACAGGTTCACAAAAGCCGCATGATCGTTCCGGAAGTAAATCGAGTCTCCGAATTTCGAAAACTCTTCGGCGCCCGTTCCCGTGCAGCACCAGAAAGAATTGAATTTCGAGTTGAAAAACTTCCAGTACCCGGTCTCGAGCGGGAGATAGTACATCTTTAAGCCGTTGTCAGGATGCTGGGTGCCGAGGCGCGAATTGAAGAGCGTGCGCTCGTAATAATCCATGTAACGCGGATCGGCGGTCCACTGATGAAGGTGGCGCGTCAGCTTCAACATGTTGTAGCCGCAGCAGCATTCCTCGGATGAAACACTTAGTTCCGTCGACAAATTGCCGGGATCGGTGCGCCAGCCTTCGCCGTTGCTTGTGCCGCCGGTAGCATAGCTGCGTTCTTCGGTGACTTCGTCCCAGAAGTATTTCGCTATTTCGTGGTAATAAGGTTCGGCAGTCAGTTCATAACGGCGAGCGGCTCCGATGACTTGCGGAATATGGGTGTTGACGTGGAGTCCCTTGAGTTCGTCCCGATGGCCCGCGAGAGGATCAAAGAAAGACGGTTTCTCGAAGCGGCGCCCAATCCCGAAATACTGTCCCTTCCCCGTGACAGCGGCAAGGTTGAAGAGGACTTCGTTCATTCCGCCGAACTCCGTCTGCAGGATGCGCTGCATGTGCGCGTCGCTGATCCCGGTGGTCCAGTGCCCTATCCATCGAGCCATGCCTTCCGCCACGGCGAGGGCCTGTTCGTTGTGGCAGTAGGTGTACATGTCTAGGTTTCCTGCCATGATTTTATGCAGGGTGTAAAACGGCGCCCAGACGCCGTTGCCGTCACGGAGCCGGTCGAAGAAGCTGTCCGGGAACGCGCTGAGATACCCGTTGCCAAACTTTTCCTGGCACTTCGCCAGATCAGCGACGATGGCGTCACCCTTGGCCTTCAGGGCTGCGTCACCCGTGCTCGCGTACGTCAACCCGACCGCCGAGAGAAAGTGGCCTGTAAAATGCCCGCGAAGCTCAACGTTAGGGGCTTCCCAACCGCCTAAGGGCTCTGCTGAGCTTGGCAGCCCGGCAGTGACGCGAAAATTGTGGACCAGGCGATCTTCGGGGAGAGAGTTCAGATATTCCTGGTTGGTTTTGGCGGCTTGCAGGAATGGACCGTCGAGCAGCCGCACCTGTTCCAGAGGAAAGGGATGGACAAGGAAGTCGATGCGCTCCTGCCCGAAGCGGAAGCGCGCGGGGGCTTGGAGAAGGTCCGCGAGGGACCCGGGCGCTCGGCCCGAGACAACTCGCGGCACACAAGCGACCGCCGCCGCCGAAAGCGCTCCAGAGACGAATTGCCGCCGCGAAATT
>DASZAA010000157.1:0-11557 GCA_035945615.1 Terriglobia bacterium | reverse complement strand
CTGCGACCACGCCGCAGAATTCATGCCCGAGAATAACCGGCACTCGCACCGCCCAACTTTGGGTGTGATGGAACTGGTGGATGTCGCTCCCGCAAATGCCTGCGGCCTGACTCGCAAGCAAGACCTCGCCTTCAGCAGGCGTGCCCGGATGCGGCGCCTCACGCAGAGCAACCGCTCCGGGCTCGAGCGCGTAGTGTATGAGTGCATTCATCGATTGTGGTGGCATTTAATAATTCTCGCTTAGTATGAAGTTTCATGCGAAGGCAGGGCGATTGCGTCGCCGCGTTCGTTTCCTGCTGCGGCTACCGGATGCTATCCCCCGCTAGTCCCCAGAAGTCATTTACATAGTACGACGAAATAACATTGCCGAAAAGGTAGCAGATGGCCTTACAATCCGGAACTTCACCATAAAGCTTCCGCCCTCGCGCAAACACTTTTTTGAACGAACCCTCGCGGAATAGATTACCGCCGATTTTTTTCAGCGGCTCACAAGGATAGAAAACGTCGCCATTTGGATAAACGCGGGGGAAAAAGGTTGGAAAGCATTGGAAATCGCCGAATTGGAGAAGCGTCCTCAGCAGCTTGGGCGTTCCGTTAATGGGCTGCTCGCCCGAGCGGCGGCGTTCAATGATCTTCTCCGCCAGCATCCGGTAGCGCGGGTTTTCGAGCAGGCGCAGATTGGGCATTTTGTCCTTTTGCGCCGACTGCGCTGAAAATACAAAGCCCTGATCGCGGCAATAATCCAGGATGCGCTCTACTTCGGCGATGTTCCATTCCTCAATTACCGCGCTAATGGTAATCGAAGACGGTCGCTTCATGCGGGCGCTCGCAAGCTGCAAGTTTTCGAGCACGCGGGGCACAACACCGGATTTAGACATAGGAGCGGAAGGCTGGGGAGTGAGCGAATCCAGGCTGACGATCAACCCTGACAGCGAGTCGAAAAGGCGTTCCCGCTTGTGCAGCAGCGTGCCATTGGTCACAAGCATCACAGAGCGGAATTTCATCTGCTGGCGTGCTGCTTCTACCAACTCTTGAATATCCGGACGCAGCAACGGTTCGCCGCCGGTAAAGAGTATAGAATCGGTCTCGCGCCGTATGATGCGCAGAAGCTCAATGGTTTTGTCTGTGGGCAGCTCGTCGCTGAAAACGTCCGGCTCCTTCTGCGTGCAATAGGAGCATTCCAGATTGCATTTGTGCGTGGTGTAGAATACCGCCGCGTAGGGCGCAACGACACGAGTATGCACGATCTCACGGCGGTAGAGGTTCTCGAAATAAAGCTTGAAATTCTTGAGAACGAAAGGATATTGGCGCAGCAGCCCGCGCAGAAGCTCCCTTCCCGAAGGCGCTTTTTGGAGACCAGACATTTCTCATCAAGACTATCGCCGCCACACGCCAAAGGCAAGCCGGACTGTATCAATCCTGCTAAGCATCTATGGTATTTTTGAGGGGAACCTGTTTTGCAGACTCGTATGAATCTTCCTTTAACTCCAGTGCGCTTTAAGCGCCATGCCGCCCAGCTCTTTGGGCGCAAGCAAGGCATCATTTGCGGCGAGACCCGGTTTACTTACCAGGAATTTGACCAGCGATGCGATCGCCTTTCGGCGGCACTGTTGCAGTTAGGCGTGCAACCCAGAGACCGCGTTGCATTTCTCAGCCCGAACTGCCACCACCTGCTCGAAGCCTACTATGCCATACCGCAGATTGGAGCAATCCTCCTGCCGCTGAACGTGCGTCTGACCTTCGCAGAATTGATGCCAATTCTTCACGACGCCAGCCCCCGCTTGTTGTTTTATGACTCAGAATACGCCGCCGAAGCGGAAGAGATGACACATGCCGGCCTGCCCATTGAGCATTTCATATGCCTTGATCATCTATGCCCTTCCGGTTCGAGCCTGAAGACGTATGAAGCGTTGCTTGGAGCCGCGCAGCCGCGTTCATTCGATTGGACCGCGCTCGATGAAAATTCGGTTGCGGAGCTTTTCTATACCAGTGGCACCACCGCCCAACCCAAAGGAGTGATGCTGAGCCATCGGAGCCTTTATTTACACGCCTTCTACGTTGCTCACGCCAGAAAAATAAGCGACGCTGACGCTGAAGCCTATACGATACCTCTCTTCCATGTGAATTCCTGGGGATCGCCTCACACACTCACCCTAAGCGGCGCCCGACACGTTATTCTTAGGAAGTTCAACCCGGCGACCTTGCTCAATCTGATCGAACGGGAGCGCATTACGCGGCTTCAGATGGTTCCTTCGATGGCAATTGCTTTGATTAATCAACCGGAAATCGAACAATGCGACCTTGCCAGCGTGAAGGAGGTGATGATTGGGGGCGCCCCGGCGAACATTACGTTGATGCGTCAGGTGGAGGAAAAATTCCCTGGAGCAGTCGTCGCCGGAGGATACGGCTTGACCGAAACCTCCCCCGTAGTCAGCATTGCATACCTGAAGGAACATCTGAAAAACGAGTCGTCAGATGAACAGCGTCGCCGTAAGTCCACCGCCGGATACGCAATCGGTGGCGTAGAAGTGCGCTTAGCTGCTCTTGACGGCGCGGATGTTCCGGCGGATGGCTCAACGCAAGGCGAGCTTTTGATTCGTGGCGATACCTTGATGAACGGCTATCGTAACCAACCCGAAGAAACTGCGCGTGCTTTGCAAGACGGTTGGCTTCACACAGGCGACCTCGCTACCCTTGACGAAGAGGGCTACATTCTGATTGTCGACCGGCTGAAAGATATGGTGCTGAGCGGCGGTGAGAATGTCGCAACAGCCGAGGTCGAGCGTGTTATCTGCCAGCATCCGGCCGTGCTTGAATGCGCAGTGATTGCCGTTCCCGACGAGCGCTGGGGGGAGGCGCCGAAAGCAGTGGTCGCGCTTCGCCCAAGCTACAATGCCACGGAAGATGAAATCATTGCCCATTGCCGGAAACAACTGGCTGGATTCAAAATTCCGAAGTCAGTAGAATTCCGCGAATCGCTTCCCAAAGGCGGCACGGGGAAAATCCTGAAACGCTTGCTCCGGGAGCCTTACTGGGCTGGCCATCAGCGGCAGGTGCATTAACAGCACTGTGCCGGAGCATTTACTTTTCTGGGTATCATGCCAACAACCCACGCTTTAGAAATCCGTGAAAATGTTCCCCTCAAGCCGTTTACGACGTTCAAAATCGGCGGCCCGGCGCGCTACTTCACCCAAATTGCGCAGGGAGATCAGATTCAGCCAGCCATAGCATTTGCGACGTCGAACCAACTTCAAATTTTTGTGCTGGGCGGAGGGAGCAACCTCGTCGTCAGCGACGAAGGCATCAATGCTCTCGTTCTTCATCCGGTGGGCAAGGGGGCGGCAATGCGCGCGGAAGGGAACGGCGGTGTCTCCATCCGGGTTGAGGCAGGCGAGCCGTGGGATAGCGTAGTGGCGCGCGCAGGTGAGCGCAATTGGTGGGGGATTGAGAATCTCTCCCACATCCCGGGCCATGCGGGCGCGGCCGTGGTGCAGAACATTGGCGCCTATGGACAGCAGTTAAGCGATGTCCTTGAGCGCGCCGAAGTAGCGGAACTTTCAAGCGGAAATGTCAGGATGCTTAGCGCAAGCGAGTGTGGCCTTGGCTATCGCCGGAGTATTTTCAACAGCACGCACAAGGGCCATTTTCTGGTTTTAAACTTGACTCTGCGATTGTCTCTGGCGGCTCAGCCCCGTCTGAACTATCCAGATGTCAAGGCTTGGTTCGACGAGCAAAATGTCAATGTTCCAACTCTGGCGGAAATTCGCGCCGCCATCATCACTATACGCGACCGCAAGTTTCCCTTCCCACGCGCCGAAAAAGATGGCAACGCCGGATCGTTTTTCAAGAATTTGACCCTTCAAGAGAACGAATACGAGGCGCTCCGGCAACGAGTTCATGATCAATTCGGTGAGGCCGCGAGCGGCCGCCTGCTCGAATTGAGAAACCGATTTCCAGGAAGCCCTCGCATTCCCACTGCTTTTCTGATGGAGATATGCGGCCTTAAAGGATTCCGCATGGGCGGCGCGAAGGTCAGCGAAACGCAGCCTCTGGTGCTGCTCAATCAAGGCGGCGCTACGGCCCGCGATGTGCTCATGCTCGCGCGGCACGTTCGCCAGACCCTTTATCGAAGGATCGGAGTCAAGGTGGAGATCGAGCCTGAGCTTGCCGGATTCAGCCCCAGAGAGTTGGCCGAGTACCTTGCCTTTGAAGGCGGAACCGATTGAAGTTCGCAACCGAAATCCCGCGCGCGCCGTCACGATGGCTTCCCGCGTGGCGATTTGTGCTTGTTTTTGCACTCGTGGGGCTAGGCATCGGGGTTGTCGAAGCCGCGCTGCTCTACTTCATTCCGCGCGTCACCGGACTTATCCAGCCGGATGTTGAATACGTCATCTGGTTTCTTGCGCCGCTAGTAGATCTCCTAGCTGGCGCTCTTACTGGTCTCGTTCTCGGCCTACTATACGTCTCCAAAAAAAACCAGCCTTTGATGACAGCCGTTCTGGTGTCAGCGGGACTTGCCCTTACCGGCGCTTATCTATTCTGGATGCTCGATTGGTTCAGAATCGGCGCGGGCACCCTTTTTCCGCGCCACCTTGTCGTTTCCACCGCTGTCAAATTCTTCCTGATTATATTTGTGATCGCGCTTGTGCCGGCCACGCTAGGGTCAAAGCACGTTGATCATTTTTTCAAATCAGAACAATGGTTTTCGCGCCGCCGCGGGCTTGAGCTTCACGCCATCGTGTTAGCCATCCTGGTGGGCGGAATTGTTTTTTACGCAACCCATCGCCCCATGAACTATGCAGCAATGCAAAGCAAAGGCGGCCCATCGCGCGCGGCGCCTTCAACTTTACCCAATATTGCGCTGATTGTGCTCGACACGGTGCGAGCGGATCATTTCTCATGCTATGGCTACCCGCGTCCCACAACACCCAACTTATGCGCGCTGGCCGGGCAAGGCGTCCTCTTCCAAAATGCCATCGCGCCATCTTCCTGGACGCTTCCCTCTCTCACGTCGATCTTTACGGGCCTCATGCCCCATCAAACCGGCGTCGATTGGGGCATGGCTCTCGACGCCGACCCTTGGACGATTGCGAAAATCCTCCAGTCAAAAGGCTATGAAACGGCGGGATTCAATTCAAATCCCTTTTACGGCCTGGCCGGTTGGCGGTTAAGTGAAGGCTTCGACTTCTACGATGATGACAGCCTCTCAATCCGGCACAACCTGGCAGTTACATTCCTTGGACAGTCTATTTTGCAAACTCTGTATAACCGGGTGGTTCGTTACAATCAATTCGACCATCGCAACGCTGACGGCTTGAACCGTGATGTGAAGCGATGGATGCGGCGCCGCGATATCAGCAATCCTTATTTTCTCTTCATCAATTACATGGACGCGCACCGCCCTTATTTGCCTCCGGCGCAGTTCGATCACCGTTTCGGACGCATTCTGTCCCGGTTGCTTCCGCGCGTGACCGCCGCCTTGGCAGACGGCCGCCCTCCCTCAGCCTATACCCATGAAGAACGCGTGGATCTGATCGCAGGCTATGACAATAGCCTGGCCTATCTGGATAGCCGGGTTGGGAATCTGATTGATTTTCTCAGAACCCAACCCGGCGGCAGGCAGACAATCTTTCTTATTACTTCCGACCACGGCGAAGGCTTCGGCGAGCATGGCACTTACGATCACGGCTGGAATCTTTACCGCGAAGTGCTGCATATACCCCTCATTATTGCTGGGCCAACCATCCCTATGGGTATGCGCGTTTCTTCTCCCGTCCCAACCCGCGATATTTTTTCCACCGTAGTTGATCTCGCTCTTGGGCTGAAAGGTGTGGTGGCCAGCACTAGCTTGCGCCGTTTCTGGCAGCCCGAATCAATGCCACCTGCCGCCAGCAGCGGAGTAATTTCAGAGTTGGATATCTTTAGCCAAGGCGCTGACCCCGCTTCCCTCAGTCTGACAACGCCCGAATGGCATTTAATTATCAACCCAGGCGGCCAGCCCGAACTTTATAACATTCGAAGTGACCCCGGCGAAAAATCGAACTTGGCCAGCGACCCCAGCCTTCAAACTACGGTCACTCAATTGCGCGCGACTCTGCAAGCGCGGCTCGCCTATTCGCTGCTGCCTTGGCGGGGACTTGCTTATCTCTCTCCTCTCAACCGCGCAGGGAGCGATTTCATCCGACAAGTAAGCCAGAAGCAACTAAGACTGCCTACGGAAAACATCATGCCCATAGGCAGCGCCCAGGCCGTTTTTTCGCATCAACCTCCATCACAACTTGTTCATCCCTCGCCCTCGGAACAGCAGGCGCTTCGCAGCCTGCCCTATCATTAGCCTGGATTGTTCATCGGCACCAAAGGCAAAGCGTTTCATAAGTCCAAACCCGGGCGCTTTAATTCCTGCCTTTTACATTGGGCGGCGGCGGGCTCTGTCTTATTTGTCTTTCGAGCGCGGGGACACGCAAAAGCAACCGCGAATCGTCATAGAGCAGCGGCGGCGCAGCGCCTGCGTTCCAATTGCGGTTGATCGGATTGTCCCGCCAATTCCACAGCCGTGATGGAACGCGGTCAACACTCACCGGCACTGAGTCCCAATGCCCGCTGGGATAACAGAAAGCGCCGATCACTTCAAACCAGACCGCGGCTAGAAAAGCCAGCAAAAATGCCGCCCGAAGCACGCTCCGCTTTTCGATGCGCGGCCAGACCGGAACCAGGAAGAACGCCAGAAACGGCATGAGATTCGTGAGATAACGGGGACCAAAGCACCAGCCCGCCCACCAACCCGAAAACTTTGCATAACCCAGAAACACAAGAAGGATGCCTACGATCAGATAACGGCCCCAGGCGTAATCGCGGTATCGCCAGATGCGGACGCCGCCCCAGATGGAGAACACCGCCCACGGCACGTAAATAAACAGGCCGCGGCCGGGACTCACCAGCAAGCCCGCGAACGCATCCGCGAAAGACGTCCGGATAAAATAATGGGCCGCTCGCTCTGGAGCTGTAGCGTAGGCTGGGTAAGCCATCAACAAGTTTCCAAAATAATACCAATTGTATACGACGACCGGGATGCCCAGAGCAACCAATGGCGCGAGAAAACGCCAAAAATCCGCGCGCGACCGCCGCCAAAAAAACACGAGAAACGGCAGGATCACGATTCCTTCGGGCGGCGTATTAGCTGCCGCAACAGCCAACGCCACGCCCGCCCATATTGGATAACTAGACGACGCGGAATTGCGGAGCAGCGCGTATAAAAGGAAGGCGAAGCTCAACTCGCCGACGCCGTGCTTCCAAAGAGCCTGACTGGAAATCGCCCACGTAGGGCTTGCAAGGGCATAGGCTAACGTTACAATCAAACTGGTTTGCAAAGGCGCCACGCGCCTGACCGCAAGAAAGAGCACAAGCGCCGAAAGCGCGGCGATCAGCGATGCGCTAACCTTCTCCATCAGGTCGATGACGCTCACCCGGATGGCAGGATTCGAGCGCAGCGGCGGCGGCAAATGCGTGAGCCACACAGCAGCGGGAACGTAAAGGGGGGTGACGATGAGCGGCGTGATCAGCGGATAAGACGAAACCCAGTGCCCGTGGAATTTCACCACGAAGTATACGCCGAGCGGGCCGCGGGCGCTGGCGAAGTAAGGCTCAACCCAATGATCAAGATAGATGCTGTGGTTGATCAGCAAGCTGAAGGGCAGCAAGCGGGCGGGAACGCTGTCATCGATGCGAACTAATCTGAAATTGATGTTGTAAATTACGAATAATAGAAGAAGCAGGAGAAGAACAGGCAGACCGCGTAATTTCGCGGCTTCGGTTTTATGCGGAGCGCCAGGAGTCAGCGACGTCTGATTCTGTAGTGGCGGCCGCTGGCCGCCGGTTTTCAAACAATGAAGAGCAGCGTCCGAAGTCTGTAGGGGGGCCGCTGCTACAGGAAATGCCCGTCGCTGACCCATGGCGTCCTGTCTATTTTGCATCGGCCTTCGTGCACTTCGCGCCGCGCGAGAGAAGGCTGCAAACGTTCAGCCCTGCGGGTAGTATTCCCCGCCCGCGCGGACCGTAACGACTGGCTTAAGCATCGTGCGGCCTTGGCGAGTCTTGCCCTCGGTATCCTCGAACGCAAAGTTTCCCTCGCATACCTCAAACACACTCACGTCCGCTTCCGAGCCGGGCTTGAGCGAACCAATTTTCTCTCCAAAGTCGAACGCTGCCGCCGCATCTACTGTTGCTCGCTGAATTACGTCTGGAAGGTCCATCCCCAAAAGCAAAAATTTGGAGAGCGTTGTGGGCAGGTCCCATACCGGGCCGTTCACATTCGCGGCGTAGAGGTCCGTTGAAATGGTATCGGGCCGAAAACCCTGTTCCAGGCACTGTTCAGCGATGTCAAAAGAGAAACTGCCCGCTCCATGCCCCACATCGAATTTCACCCCGCGCTCGCGCGCCTCCCAAACTTCCGCCCGGACCTCGCCGCTTGCATCGAGCAAGCTCTCCGAACGAGCGTTGAAGCAATGGGTCACGATGTCGCCCTTTTTCATCAAGCTCAAAAATTGCCGCAAGGGCGAATGGGAACCGCCAATATGGATCATCAGCGGCAAGCCCGCTTCGTCAGCGGCTTCTCGTGCCCGCCTCATGCCTTCAAGGTCGTTCTCGGCCGCGTATTGGCTGGAAACCCGGAGCTTGAAACCCACAATCACGCCCGGATGGGCGCGCGCCTGCTCCACCGCCAGCTTGGGCGCGCAATAACGCAAATCTTCCAGCTCGCCCATCTCCGGCGTGCCGCCCGCAACCATGCCAATCGCCGCCACGTGCAGCAGCGCGCGGATGCGCGTCTGGGATCGCTCAATCTCATAATGCTTGAATGCCGGAAACGTAAACGCGCCCGACGTCCCGGCGTCAACCACCGTCGTAACTCCCCGGCAAACGCAGGCGGGGTCAGCCTCAATTCCATAAGGGCCGGTGAATGGGAAAACGTGCGTGTGGACATCGATCAAACCCGGCGTAACGATCATGCCTGCCGCGCGGATTACGCGCCGCGCGCGGCCTGCGGAAATCTCCGGCTCAATAGAGGCGATCTTCCCGGAAGCGATGGCGACGTCGCGGACTGCTTCGAGATTCTGCGACGGATCAATGATCCTGCCACTTTGAATGACAAGGTCATACAGCGCAGGCTTGTTTTCATGTCCTCCCATAGCGTAAAAAATAACAAAACATCTCAGCCATATCCTCCGGCAGAGCAAGGGAAACTCCCCTAAGGAGAACCCCATAGGATTAATATGGTAATAAAATGAAAACTATCTCTTTATTACAATTATATTAACCTTGTTGGGCTAACCTTGCGCCGCTGCTCCGTGCTACATTGGCTGAGTTATGAAGAATACAAAATGCTCCATCTGCGGTTCTCTGCGAACCACCAAATCGCCGAGTGGCAGACACTTAATTTGCTTAGACTGCCAGCGCATCATTCTGCGAAAGCTATCGCTCACAACTCAGGAAGAACATGAAGCCGCGCCCCCGGCGCAAACTCACAAGGCCAAGGCTGCGTCAGCCGGGAACTAGCCCGAATGAGGCTGTAGCGGCGGCCGTCAGCTTTTGAAGTTCGCGGGCTGCCCTGCGAGCGCGGCCGAATCCAGCGCAAACTTCCGCGCGGCGGACAGGCTCTTGATCTCGTCATAAGTTGGCATGTATTCCATCGCCGCGTTGTGCTGGTAACCAAGCTCGGCAAGTTTTTTGAAGATGTTCTGGAAGTTGATCTCGCCCGTGCCAGGCTCGTGCCGGCCCGGCACGTCCGCAATGTGAACCAGCCCGATCTGGTCAAGATTTTTTTCCACCTTCGCAATCAAATTCCCTTCCGCGATTTGCTCATGATAAAAATCGCACAAAAATTTAATTTGCGGGTGGTTCACGGCGCGGATGACTTCCAGACCCTCGGCGACAGAGGTTAAAAAATAGCGGGGGTTTTCGATGGGATCGATATTCTCTAGCAGGATGCGCACATTCTTGCCTTCCACAATCTCCGCCGCCTGCTTTAAGCCATCGATGCAACTCTGGTACTGCATGTAGCGGGGCATTCCGGGGATGCAGTTTCCAGCCAAAATAATGAGCGCCGGGCATTCCAGGCGGTCGAGCGTGGGCAGAATGTTTCGAACTTCAGTGAGGAAAGTCTGCCGCTCAGCGGGGTTCGCCAGCGACATGCCGATGCCAGAGGTGGCGTCAAACGTCATACCCAAGGCGCGCTTTTTCTGATTGAATTGCTGGTAGTCGCTGTCTGACCATTTCTTAAACTCGCCCACCAGCTCCACTTGCTTGTAGCCCGCCGCGGCCACGTTTTCGAGCCGCTGTTCAAACGGTAAATTACGAAACACCGTCCACAACATCACCGAAAGACCGAATGGCGCGTTCGGACTGTCTGCGCCTGGCCCTGCCGCAGAAGAAAAATGGGGCAAAGCCGCGCTTCCTAAAGCCGCTCCTGCAAGATTACGGGCAAATGATCGTCGATTCATAGTCCTCTATACTTGCACTGCAGCATTCTTGAATGCAACATTTTTCATGCCCGGCATTCCGCGACGGCAGCCTCTTACAAGCTCCGACCGCAGGTCGTTATTGTTAAAGACCGGCTGCCCCCTTACAGGCTTTGCCCGCTGCTACGAACCGGAAAAATCGCTGTTTTTGACCCCCAAAAGCCGTTACAAACCGGAAACGAACCGGACTGGCTCTTGCATCTCCTTTGTTTTGTTGCAAATGCTCCGGTTTGTTGTCAGAATCGTTCTAATTCCTTTGCCTTCAATCCGTTGCATCGATTTCGCCCGTTTTTCCGTCCGGTTTGCTCCGCTTTGCTCTTCTAATTTTCCTTTAGTTTCTATAACTTGAAAAAAGTAAAACAATCCTTTTTTGGTGTTTTTGCTCTCTTTTCGCCTTTAACTGGCTTTGGTTCAATGGCTTACCGCAAAAATTCATGTGCACTATCGGCCCATTGTCATGCTGAGCGAAGCGAAGCATCTCCGTATTTCTTTGAAAATAAATACCGGGATCCTTCGCTCCGCTCAGGATGACGAGCGAAGAGCTCAGGGTGACAAGTGACGACTTTGTTAGCGTCCTTCGGGGACAGGACACGAGCATGATTTGTGAGTTCTCCCGTTGGCGCGGCCAGCGAGTTTTGTAGCGGCGGCCTCTGGCTGCCGGTTTTCAAGAAGTAAAAGCCGGCGGCCAGAGGCCGCCGCTACAAAACCAGCCTAGCACGCCACTGTGAGACTTTTGAGACATACGGGATAGATGGGACGGTTTTTTCAGCCTCGCGACGCCAGGCTTTGTGAGGGGCCGCCGCTACAAAATTCGTTCGGCTTCGGCTGCGCCTCCCCACCGGCTCGACACGACAATGCCGATAAAAATCAAGGCCGATCCCGCCAGGGCGCGCCCTCCCAGCCTTTCCTTAATCACGAGAACGGAAGTGAGCACGGCAAACACAGGCTCCAGCGCAAAAATCAGCGCGGCGTGCGCCGGAGGGACGTATCGTTGCGCCCAATTCTGGACGGCAAATGCAATGGCGGTTGCAAAGACCGCCGTGAGC
>DASZAA010000156.1:0-19053 GCA_035945615.1 Terriglobia bacterium | reverse complement strand
GGACCCTGCGACCGGCATAGATGGAGCGCCGGATTCAATGGCGCTCAGGCGCTTCGCAAGGCCGGCAATCGCCTGCGATTGGAGGTTAATTACGCTTGCCATCTGAGTGATCGGGTCCGTTTGCGCTGGCTGAATTATGGGGGGCTGTGAGGCAATCTCGGTGGAACCCTTTGCGCGGCACAAGCGCAAGACTTGGAGTAATTGTTCGCGCTCGGAACCTGCGCTTCCATTTACGCCTTGCTCCAGCAGCGGGAGCGCCTCCGCAGTGCGACCTTTGCTGGCCAGGAGAATGCCGAGATTGCCGGCGGCACGGTTGCTGCGCGGGTCAAGCTCAAGCGCGCGGCGGTAGCCTTGTTCGCTATGGCCCGCCTGATTGCACATGAGCTTGGCCGTTGCCCAGTCATTCCAAAGCTCACTGCTTTCCCCGCTCTTAATCGATTCCGCAAGCATCCCAGCAGCTTGCTCATATTTTCCTTCGGTAAAAAGCCGCAAGGCTTGCTGATGCTGATTCTCAGCTTTTGAAAGCACTGCTGTCTCTGGCATCTGTACACCTCAGTTTCGGAGCGGCAGCGTCACAGGCCGTCCTCTGATAACATTTTGCCAACCGGCCAAATTACTACCCGGCAAGAATTGCCCACCACGAACCTTTTTGGCCCTCTTTCGCGTCGCGCGCCGTCCCGCGCAGTGTGAATGCGGCCATCTTTAGAACCCGTGATGGAGGGCTGCCTCATGCGGACGAATGGGTTCATAGTCGTCTGCGCCCCCATTCTTGCATTTCTTGTGCCAACCTTTTTCTGCAAGGCGGCTTTAACCGTGCCGGAGATTGAATGTAATCGCGTTTTTGCCGATATGCCGTATTGAATGGAACTTGTCCTGCTAAGGGATGATGCGCATGGCGTCCGATGAAGTGAGGAATTCAAAACGCATGATTGAACTTACACGCTTGAATAAGGTTCCGCTGGTGGTGAACTCTGACTTAATTGAGTTCATCGAAAATACGCCGGACACGGTCTTGACGCTGGTCACTGGCGAAAAAGTCGTCGTGTCGGAGGGCATTCAAGACATTCTTGACCGCATCGTCTCTTTCCGGCAGCGTCTGTTGCCCACATCTTTGGCGATGCTGCCCTCGCCTATCGTTCTCCATTCAAAGGCCGGCAAGCACGGCGAAACTGAAGAATCTGACGAATCCGAATGAGGTAGAGAAACCTTTGGACAAAGCAACCTTGGGCGGGGTAGTTCTGGCCGTGGCCGGAATCCTGGGCGGAATGATGATCGAAGGGGGGAAAATTGCCCAGATCATGCAACCCACGGCGGCCATGATTGTTCTTGGCGGCACGATCGGAGGCGTGATGATTTCTTATCCGCTTCCGGTTGTGATGAGTAGTTTCAAACGTCTGAGCCAGGTGATCTTCGAAAAAGGCACGGACCTGGAGGCACTCATTCAGGAAATGCTGGGTTATGCGCAAAAGGCGCGCAAGGAAGGCATTGTCTCGCTCGATAGCGGATTAGAAAAGATTCAGAATC
This sequence comes from Terriglobia bacterium, assembly GCA_035945615.1. Lineage (GTDB taxonomy): Bacteria > Acidobacteriota > Terriglobia > UBA7540 > UBA7540 > RH2-MAG17b. The sequence continues at coordinate 17,529 of DASZAA010000156.1, read as the reverse complement.
CGTTTCTTAAGAAATCTTTAATGCTGGCTATCGACGGCACGGAACCCGAAGAACTTAGAAAAATAATGGAACTGGACATGGAGAATATGTCCGAGAAGGAGGAAAAAGGGCCGCAAGTCTTCGAGGCGGCCGGAGGATATGCTCCAACGATGGGGATCGTGGGTGCGGTACTTGGGCTCATCCAGGTAATGCAGCACCTGAGCGACGTTGCGGAAGTCGGGCGCGGTATTGCAGTGGCGTTTGTCGCCACTATCTATGGCCTCGTATGCGCAAATTTGATTTTTCTGCCATCAGCAGGAAAACTCAAACACCGCAACCGCCAGGAGGAATTGACTCGGGAAATGATTCTGGAAGGCGTTATCTCAATTCTTGAAGGTTTGAATCCCCGCATGGTCGAAACCAAGCTCCGTGGCTATCTGGCGGAAAACCAAGCGCCGGAAAAGGAAAAGGCCAAAGAGCTGGAGCGGGCTTCATGAGCCGGAAGAAGAAAGCGGAAGGCCATGTCAACCACGAACGATGGCTCATTTCCTACGCGGACTTTATCACCCTTTTATTCGCTCTGTTTGTGGTGTTGTTCGCCTCATCGCAGGTTGACAAGCGCAAAACAATCGCCGTGGCGCAGTCGATTCAAAGCGCCTTTCAGCAACTCGGAGTCTTTTCGAGCGGCAAGGGCGATGTGGAACTTGAGCGAATCAAGCTGCTGGCTAACTCAAATCCCCCCGCAACGACGAACCCCTCCATGCCCATGGGTGGCAAGCCGCCGAATGTGATGTCCGGTGCGGAATACTTGAAGGGGGAGCTCTCCGGGATTAAGACCAAGCTCGACAAGGCGTTGTTTGGAGAAATTGAGCACCATGCCGTCAACATTACGCTCACGCGCGAGGGTCTAATCGTCAGCCTTCAGGAGATAGGCTTTTTCGATAGTGGATCAGCGGTACTGAAGCCCGGCGCCATGCCTGCACTGGCCAAGATCGCCGCTATTCTCTCCCGGACCACACAGAATATTCGCGTTGAGGGACACACAGACAACGTTCCCATCCACAACTCGAAGTTTGCTTCTAACTGGGAACTTTCGACGGCGCGCGCAACTGAGGTGCTCAACCTTTTAATTACGCGGTTTGGCATCGCTCCGCAGCGCCTTTCTGCCGCAGGTTATGCCAAATTTCATCCGGTGGCTTCCAATAAGACTATCGAGGGAAGAGCCAGAAACCGTCGCGTCGATATCGTTGTGCTCCGAACCGACATCTCAATGCCCTCCCCTGACGTTTCTGAAGCGGGTGTTGCTTCCACCACCCAACCCCCATCGACTCCGGCCGGCACAAAGTCGCGCTGATCCTCGCATGAGTATCCCGCGAACAACAAAGCTAGCTAAAAAATTCGGGTGGTGAAGGCGTGGCTCTTCACCACCCGCCCCAACACGTACACCTCAGCTATCGAGGTCCCGTGAAGAGAGTGCCAGCGTCAACTCTTATTGACGCTGGCGCGTCCCAAACCAAGCTTTACCCCCGTCGCCCGGCGGCGGAGAATTGTACCCAACATAAGTAGCCCGATGCCAAGCAGGATGAGACTCCCCGGTTCGGGTGTTGGGTCGATGGCCGCAAGCACACCGTCTCGATATCCGTTAAGACCAGCCGTGATGTAGAGGGTGTCTTGGCTCGTGCCCGAACCGCCTGTCCCGAAAAATAATGCCCACAACCCGGAGTTCGTAATGTCGTTGCCTGAAATATCCTCGAGAGTGCCCAAGAAAGCACCGCTGGTTGGATCAAAGGCGTTAATCACGCCATTGCCCCGATTCCCCACCAGCAGGTCATTGCTGAATTGTCCGAAGTCCGCTGGCGCAATCGCAACGCCCCACGGGGCATCGAGATTCCCGCCCTGGACGAGCGTCTTCAAGAGATTGCCGCTTTCATCAAACGTTGCCAAGGCGCCATCTCCTAGCGCCAATTGGAGCTTGCCATTGCTGCCGATTGAAGCATAGGCAACATAGAGCGTGCCATTGATATCCTGGATGTTATAGGGTTCGAGACCGGAGGCCAGAGAAGGGTCTTTAAAGGCATTGCCCGAAAGCGAGACCGGCGACCAGTTGCTACTGAATTCGTCGATGCCGCCCGTGGGACCGAAGTTGGCCGCGTAGATGTCCACAGACGAGGTGTTAATCGCCAACCCCGTAAAGACGGCATTAGGAACGGTCGCGCCCACTTGTACCGTCATACCATTCGCGCCCGCCCAGCTATCGATCGTTCCATTCAGATTCGCAAATATGAAAAGAGAATTGGTTGTACTCCCGGCCGGAGACGGAAAGCCCGTTCCGCCGTTGAATACGATGCCTGTCGGCCCGTTTGATGGCGTACTTAGGGTTGGGATAGTGACGGTCAGGCCCAATTTTGCGCCTTTGCCGGCGTATAAAGTGGAGACGTTCGCGCCATTATCAGAAACCCAGAAAGGACTGGTTGAAGACTGCACCAGCCCCCACGGATTTTCCAAATTAGCGTCGATTGTCTGAGCGGGCACAAAACCATCAGAAACAAGGTTGGTCTGAACGTAAACTCCCTGCGCTCGCAGTGCCTGGGGCAAAATCAGGAATGTAAGAAATGTGGCCGCCAGCAAAAACCTGGCTTGGTAATCCCCCCACAAACGCGTGACTTGCGGAAAACCCAGATGAAGAATTGAGTTCACAAACGCCTCCTCGCTGGTTTAATTAGCGGGCTGTTGCAGCCTTGCAGGTCCGCAAGCTAGTTTCGCTTGCGCGGAGGAGGCGTTTGTCAGGATCGTGTAAATGTTTTGTTATCAATTCGACCGCAGGATTGCGGCCGCTCGCTAACCCCTAATCTTCCGGGCGCTTTCGTCCCAGACGGCCGGGGTTTGTTTAAAGTAAGAATAATTGGCCATATGACACGCAATGGCGCAGGCATTAGCGAACTCCGGGCCTTCAATCGAAGGCTGACGCGACTTGACCGATTGGAAGAAGTTCCACAGGTGCTGCCGCGTTGAATCATAATGCGGCGGAACCACGTAGCTGAGGGTCGACGTGAGCTTTTCCGTGCCGGGTTGCGATGTGTGCTCAGCGCGCCACTTGGCGTCGTACTCCGCCTCCATCTTGTGAGGCCAACCGGGAGTGCACGGGCTGTGATCGAGGCCGTCTTGGGGCGAGATGGAAAAGCCGGAAGGATTCTCCACGCCGTCCACCGCCATAATGCCGTGGCTGCCCATGAAGTGGAAGCCTTCGCCGGTGTCGGTGGTGAGGGTGACGCGCAGGGTAAGGCTGAAGCCGGGATAGTCGTAGACCGTGGTCATTACGTCTGGAGCGTCGCGGCCATCCCTCCAGCGGTAAAGACCACCTTGGGTAAAAGCGCGCTTCGGAGGATCAGTGATGTCCATCGCATAATGAATGCCGGTAAGATGGTGGATAAAGAGGTCGCCGGGGATGCCTTCGCCATAGTCGTTGAAGCAGCGCCAGCGAGTCCAACGGACTTTGCTGAAAGAATGCTTCGGAGCGTCGCCAAGCCACGTATCCCAATCGACTGTTTGGGGCGAAAGGTCGGGTGGAATCGTATAACCCCAAGCGCCGCAGTAGTCGTTGCGGCCCATCTGCGCTTCCACCAGGCACAGGTCGCCGAGCGCCTTTTGCTCAAACAATTCCTTCATCTTCTGATAAATAAGTGAGCTCGGCTCCTGGCTACCGCATTGGACGATACGGTTGTTCTCCTTCGCCGCCTGAATGATTTCGAAGCCTTCTTCCACTTTGTGCGTCATCGGCTTTTCAACATAAACGTCCTTCCCTGCCTTGCAGCAATCCAGAACAATCTGTTTGTGCCAATGATCGGGAACCGCTGCGATGACGCAATCGACATCTTTGCGGTCGAGCACTTCCTGATAATGCCGCGAAACCGGAACCGGCTTCCCCACAATTTCCCTGATCAGCGTCGCGCGTCCATCGTAAAGCTCACTTCCCGCCACGCACTCAACGCCTGGCAGGCGGATAGCAGTGGATAGCAGGCCGGAACCCCTCATGCCGCAGCCAAAAATCGCCACGCGCACAGTGTCGCTTGGCGGCGAGGGACGCGGTGAGGCGGCGATTCGAGATGGTTCGAGCAGAAATGGGCCAGCAAGCGCTCCACCTGCTGTCGTGCGCATAAAACCTCGGCGAGACATATCAGCCATAAAAACCCTCCAGAGAAAATAGTTTCACTAAAACAAAGGGACTATCGTAAACCCACATGAAAACACAAACAAGCATGAAATGAGAAAGCCCGAATAGCATCACCGCGCGCCCTACATGCGTTCCGGAATCTCAATGCCCAGTAACTCCAAGGTCTGTGCCAGCGATTGGCTGGCCAACGACACCAGAAACAAAAGAAACATTTGGCGCGGCGCGTCTGTTTCATGAAGGATGTGGTGCTGATGGTAAAAATTGTTAAACGCCTGCGCCAGGCGAAACGCATACTTAGCCAGCGTTGCAGGCTCTTCAGCCGAAACCGCTTGCTCTACTGCCGCTTCAAGGCCTGCGGCGAGCAACGCCATCTCCCAAAAATCCGGCGTATCTTTCTCGCTGAGCAAGCCGCGGAGCTGATCCGGACTGAGTTCATCCAGTAGAGAACGAGGATCAAAGCCGGGGCGCGTCTCCGTATATTTCCGCAAAATATTGCGCGCACGGACCACAGTGTATTGCAGATAGGGTCCGGTTTCGCCTTCAAAGGCAAGCGCATCCTGAAGATCAAAGGCAATGATGGTGTGGCGCGTGTACTTGAGCAGAAAATAACGTAATGCGCTCACAGCAATCATTTGCGCGATATTTTCCTGCGCGGCAAAATCCGTGGTCATTTCTCTAGCTCGCACTTCTTTTAAGGCTTCGATCACAAGTCTATCGATCAGGTCATCCGCCTTGATGCCAAGCCCCTTGCGCCCCGAGACTTCCACATAGTTCTTACGGTCTTCGCCCGCTTCGAGACCCATATCCCTTGCACAGCGAAGCGAAATGCCGACCACTTCATAGGCAAAGTGGTGAAGATGGGCAGCCTGGTCTTTATACCCAAGAGAAAGGAAAGCCCTGCGAACGATATCCTGCAAATAGGATTGCCGCGTGTCAATCACCGCATAGGCGGCGCTCCCGCGGCCAAACTGGGGCGCGCCGGATTCTTCCTGAACTGACGTGCGCCAGGCTTCGCGGCCATCCTGATAACGGTAAAACCGCTGATATTGAAAGTCGCGGCCCAGCAAGTTGAATTTCCAGAGGTGATAGGCGATGTCTTTTCCGACGTAAGTTACGGTGCCGTTCGACCGCACGATAATCTTAACGTCTTCCTCGCTTCCATCTGCCGTTTGAAGGGAATCGTCATCCTCAAGGCTCATCACCCAGCAGCCCTGGTTCTTTCCCGAATTCTCGAAGCGGACGGCGCCGGTCTTTTTCATAAGCTCAAAGGCATATTTCCAAAATTCCAGACGTAGAATTTCGCTTTCCTCAACCAGTAGGTCATAGCGGATGTTGATGCGGCGCATCGTATCCAAGTGAAGCTTTGAGATGGCGGTTGAAACCACAGACGCCAGTTCAGCCAATTCTCCGTGCCCCTCTTCGATAGCCTTCAGGGTCTCCTTGCGCAGGGCAAGCGTCGAAGGATCGTCCTCATAACGTTGGAATACGCGCGCGTACAGATCCCAGCAAAGATAGTCAAATCGCGGTTCGGAGGACGCCGCCATTTCGCGGACCTGTGCCACCGTCTTCTTTTCAAAATGAGCGAAGCCGTTGACGACGTCCGCCACCTGGACGCCCGTGTTGTCAATGTAGTTTTCGACTTCTACCTCGTGTCCTTGGTAGCGTAGCAGGCGAGCCAGCGTGTCTCCGAGCACGGCGTTACGAAGATGACCGATATGGGCCGCTTTGTTCGGGTTGATACTCGTGTGTTCGACCAGGATTTTGTCCTTGGAAATTGATTCTGTTGGCGCAGAACCCGGCCCTGCGACGGCGCGGCTCCGAAATAGGGCGGACGCCAGCGCAGCGCGATCGAGATGAAGGTTAATATACCCGGCCCCCGCAATGCTAATTCGCTCGACGCCTTCTAAAGGCAACAGACGGTCCGCGATTTGTTGCGCGATTTGTCGCGGCGGGCGCTTGAGCTGTTTTGCAAGATCGAAGCAGGCGGTAATCGAAATCTCGCCCATCTCAGGCGTCGGAGGAAAGCCAAGGGCAGGATTATCGATTTCAAACCCAAACAAATCTTTGACAGTCGCAATGAATTTCGACCGGACTAGTCTTTGGATTTCGAGAAGCAAATCCTTTCCTTTCCAAGCGGGATCGCAGGGACCGTTGTTAACCTTGCTTGCGGCGCGGCTTCTTTTCACCGGGAAGATGAGTAAATCCCAGGTCCTTGCCAAGGCGGAGTTTAGTCAAATAAATGATCTGACCCGCGTGATAAGCAACGTGTTCAACCACGCGCTGAACGGCATCCATGCCCGTTACGTGAGGATGTTTCTGAATCGTGTACTGCGCTCTAAGGTCTGCCGCAGTAAGCCTTTTGAGAACACGGTTCGCGGCGCGCACTTCTCTCGTCAGCATCGCCGCAAGAAGACGCCCCCCAATCGATCTGGTATCGCTGAATTCCGCATCGCGGTTGCGAATGTCCGGTGCGCCGCCCAGGCCCGAAACGATCCACTGGTGCATATTTCCGGCAAGGTGCAGCACTAGGTTCCCGGCGCTATTCGAGGCAGCATTGGGACGCCACCAAATGTCTTCGTCGCTCAACTCGCTCAGGCAGGCCGTAATGCGAGGCAAGTATTGTTTTGCTAGCGCATGCTCGGCGCGGCTCAGGAATTCATCGGCATGTGCGTCCTTCGCGCTCACACGCTTTTTCGCGGGCGCAGATCCCGGATTTCGGCGCGCACTTTTTCTTTCCATAGCGCATCCTCCCAATAGGTCAGCCAAAGATAAAACGTGGCATAGCTTCTCCAGCCGAGCCACTTACGCGCCAGCGTTTCGACGCGAGCGCACGCCGGCTGCTTTCTCAAACCGTAAAAGTATTGTAGGGCCTTTTGCAGACCTACATCCGCGGCAGGCAAACAATCGAGGTGGCCAAGCGCCCTCATGCCAACATAGTGCGCCGTCCATGCGCCCACGCCATTAAGCGCCAAAAGCTTTTCGTGAGCTGCTGCCGGATCGAGCGCGCGCAAGACTTCAAGATCAAGAGCACCCGTTGCAATGGCCTGCGAAATAGCGATAATGTATCTGGCTTTGGGACCGGAGATTTGGATTTTCCGCAGCTCGGCGGGAGTTGTTTCGGCCAGCGCCTGCGGGCGCGGAAACAGGTTGTAATGCTTGCCGTCAAACTCGATCGTTTGCCCGAATTTTCCAATGAGCGCCTTCTTCACTTGGTGAGCAAACGAGAGGTTAATTTGCTGTTCGAGAATGGCAGAGACCAGAGCTTCATAAGGATTTGCCACCTGCGGGATGCGCATGCCACGAAAGCGAATGGCGAGACGCGAGAGGACAGGGTCAAGCCGCGCAAGGTTGTAGAAGGGAGTGATATCCACGTCCAGGCCAAGCTGCCGCTGCACAATCCCAGCGACCGCATTGCGAACGGAGCAGGATGCGGGGCCTCGCAGGACACGAACGCGCAGCGCAGCATCGGGTCCGGAGGTTCTGTCTTCGGAAACACCGTAGAGAACAGGCTCGCCGCCGACTTCCGCCGCGCGGCGCAATTCGCCTCCTACAAAATAGTCCAGTAGTGGATCAAACTGCCGTCCGTTCAGCAAGGCGGGGGGACTTAAGATAAACCTCAGCGTGCGATGAAAATTAAAAGGTTCTTGAGGATGAAGTTTCATACGCTGGAAAGATCACTCGCAAGGTTCGTTCGGCGAGGGTTGATTTTGTAGCACGGCCAGATGCCGCCGCTACAGCCGATGGCTGTTGCTAATTTATGCTGCTCTGTTCAGGGGGCGGCTGTATCCTAGTTGCCGGATGTTTCATCCTATAAGCAGATGAATTCTTACGGTGCTTTAAATACTGTCGCCTGTGGTGCTCGCCTACAACATGCATTATACTTCGGAGAGCACGTGGGGCCGCATATTATCCCCCGTGTTTTTCCGGAGGATCAAGTTCAGTTGCCGCAAGAGGCTCTCGCAAAACCCGAATCAGAGCTCGTTGCTGACGCCAAGAACGGCAGTATTGAAGCCTTTGAAGAATTGGTGAATCGCTACGAGAAGAAAATCTACAGGCTCGGGGTGCGTCTGATGGGCAATGAGACGGACGCCGAGGACGTTCTCCAAGACACTTTCCTGAAGGCTTTCGAACATCTGAAGGATTTCCGCGAGGATTCGCGTTTTTATACATGGCTGGTTCGCATCGCAGTGAACGAAGGATTGATGAAGCTGCGCAAGCGCAGATCAGACAAAGCGCAGCCAATGGAAGATAGCGTTGACGATGATGGGCAGGTTATACCCCGCGACTTCCGGGATTGGAAGCCGAACCCTGAGCAGGAGATGGGCCAGAAAGAAATGGAAAAAATCCTGCTTGATGCGGCTGGGGCGTTGCCACCGAGTCTGCGCACAGTCTTCTTTCTGAGAGATGTTGAAGAACTTTCAACCGAGGAGACAGCCGATGCGCTCGGCTTAACCACAGGCGCCGTGAAAGCGCGCTTGTTTCGCGCGCGTTTTCAGTTGCGTGAAGAACTTAGTAAAGTCTTAAGACGAGAGTAAATCTTTGAACTGTAAAGAAGCGTGGAAGGAAATTTCGAATTATTTCGACGGCGAGCTAGGCGTCGAGGTAAAACGGCTGGTCGAAGAGCACGTCGGCCGATGCGCGCATTGCAAAGTGGTGTTTGATACAACGCGCAAGGCGATTGACCTCTATTGCGATGGAAAGCTCTTCCCCATGCCGGATGTAGTGCGTAACCGGCTGCATGAGGCGCTGCAACATAAGTTTAAGGGAAAGCCCGCTTAACTCCGGATCGTCGCGTTTCAATGAGTTGAGGGGTTGGCCTGGCAGCAAGCGTCTCGTGCGCCGATTCCTGGCTCGAATGTGTGCAGTGCTTGCTCAACATTCCCTTACCTTCCGAAAAACTTTTCAAGACTGACAATTTCCCTTTCCGCTAATTCCTGATAGTGTCGTGCCTGAGCTCCATTGTGAGCAGCGAGGGCTGAGTCCGCCTCATCCATGTAACGCTCCATGCGGTTTTCAGTAGCGATAATGTCTGGCCGCAACGACTGACCCGTAGAAGAGCCAACCTGCTGTTGAAACCCGCTAAACGTGGCCTTTATGGCGCTTGCGCGCGCGGAAAGCCGGTCCATGTGGTCCGAAAGCGTCTGCAATTCGGCAGCGTCTGCGGGGGGCGCAGGAGAGATCTCGGAGGTCATGTGCTGAGATTCTTGCTGTGTCGCTTTGGCACGCAGTGCTTGGTCTTTGGATTCTCCCGAATGCTCGCTGGCAGGCAAAGGTGCAGCCGAATGGGGAGCGGCTTGGGCAGCAGCCGGATGATGGGCCGCCATGGACAGAGCACGCGAAGATGAAGGTCCGGCTGGCGCTGAGAGGGAGGAAGATGGCGTTGTTGCCCCGGAACCAGTGCTTTTATTCGAGGCCGGAGGCGTTGCGACGGGCGGCGGCGTGGCCGCCTGCGCCTGGCTTTGTGCAGGAGCGCCCTGAGGGGCATTAAGCGCTGCAGGCACCGCGCCTTGCGTGTGAGCGCGCGCCCGGAACCATCGAGGCAATTCGACGGCGCTTGCCACAATGAAGACAATAGCGATCAAAGCGCCGAGCAGCATGTAGAGTCCACGGTGGCCAGGATGTTGGCTGCCCGTTAGATTCAGATGACTCGGTTGATTTGCCGGACTGTGGCGCGTAAGTTCTGCCGGCGGGGGCGTCGCCACAACCGGAACGGTGGTAGCCTCAAGGCCTCTCGTGGCCTCGGTGAGCGCGGTCCGGAAAGCATCCGCCGATTGGAATCGTTCGTCTGGATTTTTGGCCAGCGCCAGCAAAATGACGCTGCTGAGGGCAGGCGAAAGCGCAGGGTTCATTTCCATTGGAGGGCGCGGAGCTTCATTAAGATGCGCCGCCATCAGCGAATACTCGCTCTTGCCCTCAAACGGACGCTTGCCCGTCACAATTTCGTACATAGCAATGCCCAGAGAATAAAGGTCGGAGCGCGCGTCCAGCGCGCCGCCGCTCAGTTGCTCGGGAGAAATGTAAAACAATGAGCCTACGGTTGTGCCCGTGCGCGTCAAATGAGGATCGGTGGCAGCTTTGGCGATGCCAAAATCCATCAGTTTGAGACCGCCTTCCGGCGTCAGCATCATGTTGGCGGGCTTGATATCGCGGTGAATGACGCCTTGGCGGTGCGCGTAACCGAGGGCAGCCAACGCCTGGTCAATGCAAGTGATGGCTTGCTTGAGAGGAAGGGGCCCTTGCTGTAATCTTTCGTTTAGTGTGATGCCACTTACAAATTCCATCACCATGATGAGTTGATTTTCATACGTCAGCGCGGTGTGAAAAGCGGCAATGTTCGGATGGTTCAGACTGGCCAGCACTTTGATTTCGCGCAAAAAGCGGTCGGCCAACTCAGGTTGATGGGCAAGGTCAGGCAGAAGGATTTTCATGGCGTCAACGCGGTCCGAAATCACGTTGCGAACCTTGTAGACCTTGCCCATGCCTCCGGCGCCAAGCACGCCGGTAATTTCGTAGTCAAATATGCGATTCCCGATTTCAAAGCTCATCGGAGACTCCCATCAGGCCCCGTTGACGTCAGGGCTTCGCATAATCAAGAGGTGCAGGCTGCGCACGGCGGCCCGGTTTTGCGTCGATGCGCCACGCGACCCCAGCTATGGCAAGCTCTTCACGGTGTCGCCAATTTTCGCAGGGCTGGCCCCGGTAAACTGCCCTTCCGCGGAAAGCGCGTCTACATCGGTAATTTTGACTTCGCCGATTTTATTCTCGATTGTGCGGATCACTTTTCCGCTAACCGGATCTTTGATGTCCCGGATCTTGCGGTAAATGCCGAGCTGATCGCCTACTTTAACCCCTGCCTTGGAACCCACGTTCAGGACAATCGGATTTCCTGAAGCGTCCGCCACAAGGCCTGAGACCGTCCTGTGCTCTGTTGGGAGCTGGTTCGCATCCTGCCCAAGCTGCTGCGCCAGATTGTTAACTGCCTGGTGCACAGCCTCGCCTAAAATGGTGTTGGCAAAATTACTGCTGCTCATGTCATAGCCAGCGCCCGCTGCGGAACCGCCACCGCCACCCGCCCCGAGAAGAGATTCGCCGGACCGCGTGGATTCACCGTGGCCCTCCGCCACAGCAAGAATCTGCCCGGTGTTCACATCCACAATCCTGGCTGAGAGGCCAACATCGGCCTTGGCTTTTCGCCGTTGTATTCCTCCGAGACCGTATTTCCGCGAGAGGCCGCCAAGAGCGCCGCCGCCAAAAGATTGAGTTTTATCATCCCGCCCAAACTGGGTAATGCTGCCAAGGACGATTGCGTCGGCCCCAAGAAGGCGCCCGATTTTAGCTGCCGTCGTTGGGTCTGCGCGGTAAGTGTTGGAGAAATTCTGTTCGCCGATTACTTTGTCGATCGCCTGCCGCTCAAGCACGGTATAGTTTCCGGATTTTACAAGTTGATTAACAAGTAGGTCCGAGACGCCCTTGCCTACATCCTGATTGGTACCGAAAATCGCGGAAACTTCGTTCTGCACCGTTGCGTAGTCGAAATTCAGCACGGCAACGCGCTTCTTTTGCGTCTGCGCGGGGACAAAAGATGAAAAAAGCAAGAGTGACAGAAATAAGCCTGTGCAGTATTTCATTGCGACTGTGCCTCCTCCGTCAAGTGGAACCGCTGGCCCGCGTTGAGAACCAGTTTTAAACCACTCTGCTGTGATTGGAAATTACCTTGGGTCCGATGACGGAATCATAACCCCGGAAGGCACGGGAAGCAAGTAGGTTACATTCTAGTGGTAACGGCGGCCTCTTGCAGACTTCGAGCGTCGCAAGGCACTTGTAACAGAGGCCCCGTTACAACTTTTGGCTACGGGTTTTTACTATTTGAAGGTCCGGCCTCCGCGCCCAGCGAGGACATTTAAGAATACGCTTTTACCCGGAGTTCAGACCTCACTTCTCCAGGTGCGCAGTTACTGCCGTCCCACGGTCGGGAAACTTGATTGCAACGGTGTTGTCCGTAGGGTCGTAGTACCAGCCCTCGGCCGCAATTTTGAGAGATTGGGAGGAATTCTGCGCGCCGAGCGCCTGACCATTAAGATCAACCTCGCGGGGCGCGCTGCGCTGCGCGTGAACCCTCAACACAAGTGAGCGGGCAGGCGGATGATAGGAGCCTTGGCGCGCGGATAAATCGATCGTGATACGCGACGGAGACTGTCTGGCGCTAATCTGCTCGCGCAAATATGAGCCATGCTGGTAATCAAAGCTCTCCCCATCATCTTCGTAGTATTCACCCGAGGAATTGCCATCCGGATAGATTTCAAACGTCAAAGGGTTAATCGGCTCCTGCCCGGTATATTGCATCACCTGCTGAGTTGGAATCATCGCGCCGCCACGAACAAAAATTGGAATGCTGCTTAGTGGCGCATCCACCGTCACTGTCTGTGGACCTTCATAGCGCCGGCCGGACCAGAAGTCGTACCACTCTCCACGCGGCAGATAGACATCCCATTTCCATTCGCCGTCTTTGACCACCGGCGCCACCAGCAAGTCGTCCCCAAAAAGAAATTCCTCTTCCTGGCCGATGGCGGTTGGATCATCAGGATAATCGAGCAAAAGAGCGCGCATCACCGGCAGCCCCGTCTGGGAGGACTGGTAAAAGGCATTGTACAAATAAGGAAGAAGGCGGTATCGCAAGTCGATGGAATCGCGATTGATGTCTTCGCGCCTGATGCCGTAAGACCAGGGGTCCTGCTCGCGGCTGCCGAGCGTGGTATGAGTGCGGCAGAAGGGATAGAAGACGCCAGCTTCGAGCCATCTCGTGTAAAGGTCCGGGCTAGGGCTTTCTGCAAATCCGCCAATGTCGGCGCCGGCAAAGGTAAGGCCCGAGAGACCCATGTTCATCAGCTCGGTGACGCTGATGCGCAGGTGGTCCCAGGTGCTTGTGTTATCGCCAGTCCATACGGCGGCATACTTTTGGCCGCCCGCATAAGTGTCACGGGTGAGAACGAACGGCCGCTCGTCAGGACGAAGGCGCAGCGCGCCGTCGTGCGTCGCCTCGGACATCAACATTCCATAGATGTTATGAATTTTTGCTTGGGGGCTGTGGAGGCCATGATCGTAAAAGATAGTGTCCAAGGGCATGGTCTTCGTGGGCACATTAAATATCGAAGGCTCATTCATATCGTTCCAGAAGCCGGCAATGCCGTCGGAAACCAGCCCGCGGTAGAGCGATCCCCACCATTCACGTGTTTTTGGAGACGTGAAATCAGGAAATGCGCTGAGACCCGGCCACACGGCGCCGTTGTAGACCGAACCATCCGGATTGGTGACGAACTCATGGCTTGCAAGGCCCTGCTGATAGACCCAATAATTCGGATCAACCTTAATCCCGGGATCGAGGATCGTGACCACTCGAAACCCTTCCTTGCGGAGGCCGGCCGTCATTGCCGCAGGGTCACGGAACCGGGCTTTATCCCACGTAAACACGCGGTAGCCATTCATGTAGGCAATATCAAGATAAATGACGTCGCACGGAATATTTCGCTCGCGGAAGTTATCCGCAATGAATCGCACTTGTTTCTCAGGACTGTAGCTATAGCGGCTCTGTTGGTAGCCGAGCGCCCATCGCGGTGGAAGCGGTGAGCGGCCCACCAAATCTGTGAATCGCTCAAGAACCGCCTTTGGATCGGGCCCATAGAAAAAGTAATAGTTCATCTCGCCGCCTTCGGCGCCGAATGAATACAGGTTGCGAAACTCCGAGCCGAAATCGAAGGTGGAGCGGTAAGTATTATCGAAAAAAATCCCATAAGCCCGGCCGTCCCGAAGGGCGATAAAGAAAGGGACATCCTCGTAAAGAGGATCCGTCGTCGCTCCCCAGCCAAAAGAGTCCGTATTCCACATCACGTAATTGTGGCCGCGCTTATCCAGCGGGCCGCTTTTTTCGCCCAAGCCGAAATAGTGTTCATCCGACGGCATCCACTTCCAGCAGCGGATGTCATTGCCGTCAGAAGCCATGCCCCATTGGTCGGCATCTTTTGAAATCAACCGCCCCGTTGGATCATAGAAGGCGACGCGAAAGGGTGAAAGCTGAATTCGAACTTCGAGATCACTCGTTTTCAACACGCGATTATTTCCTGAGCCTGAAAAGTCCGCAGGAACGCGGGGCCAATCCTTTTTCACTACCGCCCAGGAGTAATCAGGCCCAAAGTTGGCGCCGGCCGCCATGCGAACGCGGATAAGATCCGGCGCAAGCGCGGTGATTGCAATCCGGGAATTCTCTCCACGAAAAACCATTTGATCGCCTTGAGGAGGCAGGGCGCGCACCGGACCTACCTGCCGCCATGTCGCGGTTAGGGGGATCGCAGCGATCACCAGAACGGCCAGAAATTTGAGAGTGTTTTTCAGCAAACACACATTAGCCTCCCCAATCGCCCTAATCGCTCTTCTTGACTGAACCCAGATTGGCCCGGCGGCGAATGCCTGTTGGTTATGCGCGGAGTTGCTGAGTCTGCACTGGGACTCATAAACGATATGATTCATAGCGGGGATTTTAGCACAAGGTCATCAGGCGCTGTTTCAATGATCTGGCGGCCTTCATCATACGCCCAGGCCTTGCTGCGCTTCATGGCTTCAGCAATGAATGGAATATCTGAGCCGGGCGCCACTTTATCGCACAGGCGGATGAACGGCTGATAGAATAGAAGATGTTGAGCGCCAGCGAAGGAGAATCCAGCATTGCCACATTCATCTTGTGGCTGCGATCCAACGACCTACTGTGACGTCAACCACTCCCATCGAATTCTCCGGCGTTTCCATTTCGTTTGGTGATAAGCAAGTGCTCACAGACGTTTCCTTCCGTTTAGGCGGCGGGGAAACGCTTATCCTTCTTGGGGTGACGGGGTCAGGAAAGTCAGTGCTGCTCAAACTTGCTGCCACGCTGCTTAAGCCGGACTCAGGGCGTATTTTGATCGACGGCGAGGACACGGCCACGCTGGGAATCGCGGCGCAGAACGAACTTCGCAAACGCATGGGGATTGTCTTTCAGGAGGGCGCGCTCTTCGATTCCCTCTCCGTATATGAGAATGTCGCTTATCCGATGCGGGAATCTGGAAAGCGCGCTGACGAAGAGAAAATTGAGCAGGCCGTGTTGCAGGTGCTAGGTTTTGTAGAGATGGAAGAGGCAATTGATAAGATGCCGGCGGAGCTTTCCGGCGGGATGCGCCGCCGGGTGTCCGTAGCTCGCGCTATCGTGACCCGTCCGGGCATTATGCTTTACGACTCGCCTACCGCAGGCCTAGACCCCGTGACCGCTAACACAATTAACATCCTGATTGCCAAGCTGCGCGACCTGAATGGCGTGGCCTCGATTGTGGTGACGCAGCGCGTGCAAGACGCCTTTTTCCTGAGTAATGTCTTTTTTTCGCGGGGCAACCAGAAGATTGGGGAGCCTCGTGACGCTTCGAAACCATCAACCTGGTTCATGGTCCTGCGGGATCAACACGTTTATTTTTGGGGAAAGCAGGATGATCTAATCCAGAGCCGTGATCCCTATCTGCTCGAGTTTATTTCCTGACAAACCCAAAGGCGTTGCTTTCGATTAAAATAAAGATGAGAACGACTGACATTGCCGCCGGTCCTTACAGGTTCAGACATGGACCTGATGACTGACACCCTTCAAATCCGCTGAAATGGAGATGAACTATGCCTCAGCGCAAAGAACTCACATGGAGTCAGCTTCGCGTGGGATTGATGGTAGCGGTTGCCCTGATCATCCTGGTGGTAGGCCTTTTCTTCGTCAGCGGCCACGTAGGGTTCTTCACCAGCCAATACACGCTCAAAGCTTATTTCCCCGAAGCGCAGGGCCTGCAAGCGGGCGCCGCGGTGCAACTGGCGGGCGTGCCCGTGGGCAGCGTCAGCGATATCCGCCTGTCGCCCTACAAAGACCCCAAACGCGCCGTCTTGGTGGTGATGAGGATTGGGCGCCGCTATCAGCCCGATATTCGCGGCGACTCTGTAGCCAGTATTGAGACGGCCGGCTTGCTGGGCGAGGGATTTGTCGATATCACGCGCGGCACCGTCGCCGCTCCCGAGATCGCGCCCAGCAGCGAGGTGAAGACACAGCAGTCAGGCGACATCAAACAGATTGTGCAGAATGCGAACGACGTGCTCACGAACCTTACGGACCTTTCCAATAAGTTAAACGACGTAACGAACCAGATCACCACAGGTAAAGGCACGGTGGGGAAATTTATCTACGACGCATCGCTCTACAACCGCATGGATGACACGGTAGCCAAATTGCAGGATTTAATGGATAAGGTGTCGCGCGGGCAGGGCACGCTGGGGCAGCTTGTCTCGAATGATGCTTTAATTCAAAAATTCAACGGCACGCTCGACCGGGCCAACGGTTTGATGGACCAAATCCAGCACGGCAACGGAACCGTGGGTAAGCTTCTCAACAACCCCTCCGTTTACGACAATCTCGACAAGACCATCACCGAAGCCAGAGACCTGGTGACGAGCATCAACCAGGGCAATGGAACGCTGGGCAAGCTTGCTAAAGACCCTCAGCTTTTCGACCGCATGAACGAGGCGGCCGCCAACATCGACACCATTACGGGCCGGATGGCCAAGGGCCAAGGATCACTGGGGCTGCTCTCTACCGATACCAAGCTCTACAACAACCTTACGGATAGTTCCGAGTCATTGCGCGAATTCCTCGACGAATTCCGCAAGACGCCGAAGAAGTATCTCACGCTTCACGTGCATGTCTTCTGAGCATTGTTATCACGCCATCAGAAGGTAAGCCGCGCGCTAAGCTGAGCCTCGCGCCCCGGCGTCATCGCCATCGTGATGCTGCCAAACTGCGGCTCGTTGACGTAGCGGTTTGGCGTGCCGAGGTTCGTATGATTGAGGCCGTTAAAAAGTTCCGCTCGTAATTGCAGATTCATGCGCTCGGTGACAGGAAACACACGCGTTAGCGCCACATCCATGGTCTGCATTCCGGGACTCTGCACTGTGTTGCGCCCAACGTTCCCGAATGTATATGCAGCCGGAGTCGAAAACGCTGCGGGATTGAACCACATTGTTGCATTTTGCGTGCCGGCGGGGAAAAGCGGCTGGCTGGTGACGTCAGCGCGGATGGGATTTTCACCCAACAGCGTGCCTGCATTTGCGGTATCCCCGAAGACGGAAACCGTCATCGGCATTCCGGATTGCGCCTGGTAGATGGTTGCGAAATTCCAGCCTGAGGTCATCCGCCGCGCCCACGCGCCGCGCTTCCAGCCCGGCACGTCGTAAACCACGCTCACAATAAAGCGCAGCGGCACGTTGCAACCCAGACCTTTTTCGGCGTCGAGGTCGTTGTTGTTCTGCGGGATGGCAGACTCATCCATTGC
>DASZAA010000155.1:0-19096 GCA_035945615.1 Terriglobia bacterium | reverse complement strand
GGCGATGCTCTGGGGAAAGCGAAGCCGGAAGAGCATCTGGTGCATCCGCGTCTCGATGTTTTCGAAATCATGGAGATAATCCAGCCGCCATTCGAACCCGATCTGCGAACTGCCGGCGTTCGCCGCCTGATCTTCCATTGCAGCAAGCGTGGGCGCGGCAATAGTGACGAAGATGCGCGGTTGCGCGTGCTTGGCCAAGGTTTATCCTTCCGTAAGCAATCTCAAGCAGTTGGTACGAATCCGCAGGGGCTCGGCTTCATGTCCGACGATAGTCTGACTTTCAACAAGGAACGTTTAGACCCTGAAGCTTCAGCAACTAAAGCCTCCATCTTGAGGCTGCCCGGTCATGACGGAGCTGAAGCCCCACCCCCAGTCCAATTCCATTGCGTGAGGGCTACCCCCCAAAATGCCATTTCGTTGCTGCGATGGGCTTGAGTCTGTCAATATAAGTTGTTTAATTCAAAAAAGGCAAGGATTTTGGCTGCCTGCCTCGCCTTGTGCAGCCCGCCGGGGATTCGCTACAACCATAGAACGTACACCGATAATGAGATGGTTTAATAACATTCAACCTCTCCAAAGTTATTGGAGGATAACAGCGGCACGCGTTCCGTGGGCTCAACCTATGACAACTCATGGCTCGCGGCTTTGCGGTAGCGCGCGCTTCGTGGGTCTATGGCTCGCGGTCTTTCTAACGGTCATCCCATCGTACACCGCCCAACACCAAGCGCCGCCGGTTGACTTCAAACCGTATCAAGATCAGGCGGTGAACCTGCTCCAGCAATACATCCGTATCAACACATCCAATCCGCCCGGCAACGAGATGGCTGCGGCGCAGTTTTTCCACCGGCTGTTTGACGCCGCGCATATTCCAAGCACTATTTACACGTTTGCCCCCGGCCGGGCCGATCTTTACGCGGTCTTAAAAGGCGATGGCAGCCTGCCGCCCATCGTGCTACTCAGCCATACCGACGTAGTCAAGGCCGTGCCTTCCGAGTGGCGCGCGCCGCCTTTTTCCGGCCAGATCATTGACGGCATGATTTACGGGCGCGGCGCGATGGACATGAAGGACATGGGCGTTCTTGAGGCGATGGTGATGCTCATCGCCGCGCATGAACACGCGCTCCTGAAGCGCGACATAATCTTTCTGGCGACCGGCGATGAGGAGGTGAACGATGCAGGCAGCACGTGGCTGCTGGCGCAACACCCGGAACTGGTGCGCGGCACGCAGTATCTGATTACCGAGGGAGGGTCGAATATTATCTGGCCCGGCGGAGCTCGAGTCTATGGCATCGGCGTGGCCGAGAAAGCGCCTCTCTGGCTTCGACTTACGGCGCGCGGGCAGGGCGGCCACGGTTCGGTTCCCATTACCGATTCCGCGCCTAACCAACTCGCGCGCGCCTTATCCCGAATCGCTGACTGGCAGCCGCCCACGCGGTTGATTCCCTCCGTCGCCGAATATTTCAAAGACATCGCTCCGATTGAACCCGCGCCGCTCGCGGGCGAATTCCAGCACATCCAGCGAGCGATCAAAAAACCTGCCTTCCTCAAGCGCCTCAGCAGGGCCCCGGAGTTTAGCACTTTGATTAGGGATACCGTCTCGCTCACTGAAATGCGCGCGGGCGCGCAAACCAATGTGATTCCCACCACCGCTTCTGCTGATCTTGACGCCCGCCTGCTGCCGGGCAGCGATCCCGATCATTTCCTCCGCGAGCTGCGCGGGGTGATCGGCAATGACTCGATCAGTATCGAGAAAACAGCGCCCTTTCGCCCGCCCAACGCTTCGCCTACGGATACGAGCCTCTACCGCATCATCAAAAGCGTGGTTGAGAGGGATGACCCCGGCGCGCTGGTAACGCCCGTTCTCAATAGCGGTTACACCGAGAGCCAGATGTATCGTCCGTTGGGAATCACGTGTTACGGATTCGCGCCCGTGCTGGTGACACCCGAGATCGAGGCCACCGAACACGCTCCGAACGAGCGTGTCCCCGTTGACCAAATCCGGCGTGGTGTGAAGATGCTCTATCAAATTGTTATGGAGGCGGGGAATTAAAGGGTGAAGGATAAGGTGTAAAGGGTAAAGTACAAAGGATAATCTCTTGCCCGATTCGATTTTCAATGAAACGTACTGGGTAGAAAGAGCTTACTTTGACCTTTACAGGTTTTTTATTTCGCTTTTTGGTGCATAGCCAGTGCCTGCTGATTCGCTTCCGTAACCACGTTGACGAATTGGGTGTACGGCTGATCTTTGATGTTGACCAAGCCATAGTTGGAATTTTCGCCGTCGAATCGGCCCTGATGGGGTTCATCGCACCACTCAAACCAGTGATAACCCACGGCTTCCGGGAGGCTCTCGAGATTGGTTACAAAATCACGATAAGCCTGGGCGCGAGCGGCTTGGTCTGCCACCTTCGGGCCCGCGCCTTGCGTATTGGGCAAGCCGGAATTTTCCGCGCGGAAGGCAAATTCGGTAATCAGCACGGGCCGGTGCGTGAGCTCGTAAACGTGCTTCACCAGCGGGCGCGGATCGAATTGATAGATATTGATCGAAACTACGTCCGCTATGTGAGCGGCGCGAATCACGGGGTCGGGAGGCTTTCCGGAAAACCGCGCACCGAGATAAAGATGATTCGGGTCCGCCGCGCGGATGGCCCGGGCGCAAACGTCGAAATAGCGGGCCGCCACGCGCGCGAGGAACTGCAGGTTGTCGGCTTCAAACGCGGGCGCTGAAACATTCGCGGATAAATCGGGCAAGTCATCGAAGCCCGCCGCGTGCGTGCGCCATGCGCGGTTGAGAGCGGCAATGCGCTTGTATTTCATGCGCAGAAATTCGATGGCATGGGCGCGGCCAGGCGCGGTTGCAGGAAGCGAAAGATACATGGCCAGCATGTTTTGCTTGCCGCGCCAATCGGGTCCCCAGCGAAGCTCATTGTCGCTGAAATATCCGAGCAGTTGGGCGTCGTGCGCCCGCGGTTTGCACTCTTGAGCGGCAATTTCGCGGGCCGCCTGTTCAAACTTTGGATCGTAAACGTCGACCGGCCTGCCATACCGCCAACTGGCTCCGGAGCGCGCGGCAATATTCAGAATCACGGTGTAGGCCATGCCACGGTCCCAAAGGTGCGCGTCGCTCCACGCCCCCAGCGTGTTAAATCCCCATCGATGAAGCCTTTCGATCGCAGCCGCCCCCCAGGAGAACTCGTTGGGATAGATGGCCGCTACGCTCGCGTGGTAAGGATGCGTTCCGGTGCCTTTGATGACGTCGCCCTGGTATGTCACCGTGTCGATGCCGGCTGACAGTGTAGGCTCGCCCGAAGGCGTCAAAAACCACCAGACGCCCGACTGTTGCTCCACGCGGTAGGCGCCTTGCGCCAGGCCCAATTGCGTGCCAGCCAAGAGAAAAGGTATTAGAAAAATCAGCCAGCGTTTTTTCATTAAAATTTACCTGCCCTGAAAAATTAGTAGTGGGCTACTTTAAGAAGTGTACGCGTATCCGTCCCACAAGCAACACTGCCAGCCATGCGCCAAGACCCCCGGGAGTGAAATAGATCACCAATGCAATCATGAACCCCTTCACGCCAATGAGTGGCCCTGGATTCAGCGGAAGGTGAAAGCGTTCCTCCAGAAACGCGCAGGTTGCTGCAATCAGCACCATACTGACAATTGAGCAGAATCCAAATGCGACAGGAGCGACTAGTGCCTGAAGCGCATATCGTTTTAGCCTTGGCACGACGAGACAGACTAAACAGCACAGCATCGACAGTAGAATGAAAGGTGCAGCATAAATTACTTGCATAGTATTCTGCCTTTACGCCGCTTTTTCCGTCATTTGCTCTTCTACTTAGGGTCACAAGATCGGGAACGTTCCTTTACCGAAAAATTTCCTCTATTGGCTCGCACTTACCGGATTCGATCGCACGGGAGGGGAAGCCTCGGCACCCCTCAGCAACCCCGGAGGGGGTTGAAGATTAAACCCGCCCCTTCAGAGTGTGTGCGACAGTGGTGATTTTGGGGTTGGTGCCGCCCCAGAGGCCGCCGCTACAATGCAAACGCTGCGCTACAAAGGCCGCCCAGTCGTTTTATCCTCCGAATCGCATATCTTCTCGATCGGGCACGAGACGCAGAGCGGCTTCCGGGCGATGCAAACCTTGCGCCCAAACCAGATCACCTGATGGCTGAAGGAAATCCATCGCTCCTGAGGGATGATTTTCATCAGGTCTTGCTCCACCTTTTCCGGCGTATTCGAAAGCGAGAGTTTCAGGCGATGCACAATGCGGAAGACGTGCGTATCCACCACCAAGCCTGTGGCGATTCCGTAAGCGGTGCCCAAGACCACATTGGCCGTTTTACGCGCCACGCCAGGAAGTCCGAGCAAGTCTTCCATGTTTTGCGGGACGTTCCCCTTGAACTCCGCCACAATCTTCGCCGCCGCGCCCACGATGCTTTTGGCCTTATTGCGATAGAAGCCGGTGGAGCGAATGTCCTCGGCCAGCACCTCTGGCAGCAAGGCGGCAAAATTCTGCGGGGTGGGATACTTTGCGAAAAGTCCCGGCGTCACCATGTTCACACGCACGTCCGTGCACTGCGCGGAGAGTATGGTTGCCACCAGAAGCTGAAACGGGTTTTCGTGTTTCAAGGCGCATTGCGCTTGCGGGAACAGCGTGTCCAGCGCGGCAAAAATCTTGCGCAGGCGGGCTGGCGCGATGTAATTCGTTTTCCCCGGCTTCGGCGTTTTGGACACCTTTGCTTTAGTTTTTGTTTTCACAGTCATAAAGCCGTTATCAGACCGCCTACTATAGCACAACGAATGGCTGAGGATAACGGATCAACGGATCCCCAGCGCAACAAAGTCGTTCTGTGCTGGAGTGCATCCAATTTCGATGAAATATGCCGCGGGCGAGACCGACGCGCACGTTTATCCACACGTTGGCCAGAGGCCACCGCTACAGCATTTGGCGTCACTATAATACGTAGTTCCTGATAAGGAGGAAAGCAGGCGAGGCAATTCCATTTCTTGATGTCGAGCGTAGCGACAGGTCATTCTCAGAGTTTCACCCGCTTTGAGAAAGAAGATCACCCGCGCAAGGCATGGAAACGGTATAATGCGAAACTTGGTCTGACGCTCGATCACATTGGAAAAGGATGGATCCCCAAAATGAAGAGACGCGATTTGCTTGCCAGTTCGCTTGCCGCCGCTGCCGCCGTGGGCCTGCCCGGCATGATTGCTCAAGATGCCCGCGCGCAAGACCCGGAGTCGTCTGCTGGACGTGAAGTCTATGAACTAGGGCGATACCAGTTTCGCAACGGTCCGGGGCCAAAGATGGTGCACGATTATTTCCGCGATGCCGCCATTCCCGCGCTCAACCGATCTGGTATCAGCCCGGTGGGAGTGTTTAACGGCATGGTGGGTCCTGAGAATCCGTCAACTTGGGTCTTGATTCCTTTCCCTTCGCTCAGAGCCATCGGTGAGATCGTCCAGAAACTGGATCAGGACGAAGAGTATAAGAGCCGCGCCGCCAGCTGCCTCAGCGCAACTGCTTCTCAACCCGCTTACGTCCGCTATGAGACCTTTCTGCTGGAAGCATTTGAGGCGGTTCCGCGCATCGAAGCGCCGCCCAAAAAACGGCGCATTTTTGAACTGCGGACGTATGAAAATCCCAGCGAGCGGGCGAATGAAACAAAAGTGAAAATGTTCAACACGGCGGAAATCGCCATCTTCCGGCGCACCGGCCTCACGCCGGTTTTCTTCGGTAACGCGCTTGTGGGGAGCCGCATGCCGCACCTCACTTACATGCTGACTTTTGAGAATCTTGCCGACCGGGAGAAAAAATGGGGCATCTTTGGATCTGACCCGGCGTGGCACAAGCTCAGCACCACGCCCGGATACACCGATCCGGAAATCATTACGAATATCAGCAACATCTTTCTCAGCCCTGCGGAATATTCGCAAATTTAACCGCCGATTGCTGCGCCCAAGATTGTATGAATCGCATCCACCAGTGGCTGTGCCGCTCTGGCCTTTGGCGAAGACTGCTGGAAAATGCCGTCCTGCCCTGGGTGCTAAAGGATGTTGAATTGGGTCCTGACGTGTTGGAGATTGGCCCGGGCCCGGGCCTTGCCACTGACCTGCTTCGGCTGAAGACGGCTCGCGTCACCGCTCTTGAAGTTGACCTCGCGCTGGCCCGCCCTCTGGCTGCGCGGCTCAGAGGCGGTAATGTCGTCGTCGTGTGCGGCGACGGGGCTGCGATGCCGTTCACCTCGTCTGCTTTTTCCTGCGCAATCTCCTGCGTGATGCTGCACCACGTTCCTTCCACTTTTTTGCAGGATCAGTTGCTGCGTGAGGCATGTCGCGTGCTTAAACCCGGAGGGCTGCTAGTTGGGATGGATGTGTGCGCGAGCCTGCCCATGCGCCTCATTCATCTCGGCGACACAATGGTGGCTAGCGATCCCGGCACGTTTGCGGGCCGCCTCGCAGCCGCGGGCTTCAGCGACGCGCTTGTTGAAATTCATCCACAGGCTTTTCTTTTTCGCGCGCGCCGCCCCTCCGAATAGCTTGCGGAGAATCGGCGGCACGGGCCATGTTGAACGGCTGCGCGATGGTCTAAGGCATGGACTTAAACTGGAGGTTGGGGTAGGATTGCCCGCATGAAAAAAGCAAAATCCGGCAAGCGCAGTTCCACGGCGGCGAAAGGGAAGGGCGCTCCGAAAACTGTGGATGAATACCTTGCTCGCGTCCCGGAACCCGCCCGCGGCACCTTGAGTAAGATTCGCGCGGCGATTCGATCCGCTGTGCCACCAGAGGTTACCGAAACTATTAGCTATGGGATTCCTGCGGTCCAGCACAACGGAGTTCTGGTGTGGTTCGCCGCCTTTTCGGATCACTGCAGTTTGTTCCCCACGGCAGCGGTTATCGAAGCATTTAAAAATGAACTGAAGGGTTTCTCTATCTCCAAAGGGACCATTCACTTTCCCACAGATAAGCCACTGTCCGCCGCCCTGGTTAAGAAAATGGTGAAGCTGCGGGTAGCGCAGAATGAAAGCAAGAAACGAAGCTGAGCGGTTGCCATCGGTGCCTGTTCACAGCAGCGAAGACCATTGACTTCCTCCGGGGCCCTCTATTGAGAATTACATAGCGATGACTTTCGTTATAGCAGTGGCTTCGGCCACCGGGATTCCCGGAGGGAGCGGTAGCCCAGAGTTAACATTTCAGGAGGCATTCATGAGGTTTTTCAAGTGGAGTCTGGTTTTAGGGTTGTTTGTGGCGGTGCTCGCCCAGATCGTTTCGGCTGCGCCGCCCCGTTTCTACCTGCACAACGGCGACCGTGTGCTTTTCTACGGTGATAGCATTACCGAACAGCGTTATTATCCGGTGGCCATAGAGACCTATATCCACACGCGGTTTCCCAATCTACAAGTGAAATTTGTTGATTCCGCCGTAGGCGGCGCGCGCGTCACCGGGAACTGGACCGTCAGTTCGGAAGACGCGAGCCTTGAGCGCGATGTATTTCCGTTCAAACCCAATGTCGTTACCATCATGCTTGGTATGAACGATGGCAGCTATCGTCCGTTCGACCAAACCATTTTTGACACATACACGACCGGGTACGAACACATCATCGAGTCACTTCAGGCTCACCTACCCGGCGTCAGGATCGTGCTGATTGAACCGACGCCGTGGGATGATGTCACCGTGAAGCCTTCGTATAGCTACAATCCTCAAAACCTGCCAGGTGGCTATAACAGCACGCTGCTGCACTATTGCCAGTTTGTGAGAGAGCTTGGCGCGCGTCACCATCTGATGGTGGTCGACTTCAACACGCCGCTGGTGACACTGATGGAGGAGGCAGAGAAATCCGATCCGTCGCTCGCCGGGAAGATCATTCCGGGCCGCGTTCATCCCGGCGCAACCGGGGAACTGGTGATGGCGCAACTGCTGTTGAAAGCCTGGGGCGCGCCCGAGACCGTTACCCGCGTTGAGATCAACGTCGCGGATCACACTTCCGACAGGGCAGTGAATACTACCATGAGTGGGTTGAGGGGTAGGCTGGGAAACATCGCCTGGACCCAGAACGACAAAGCGTTGCCCTATCCCATCATGACGCTCCATTCTACGAAGTGGCCGCAGTTTCCTCCCGACCCGTTTGGGCGCGGGCCGGACAGCATGTTCTGGAAGCTACCTCCACTCACCGGCACGGAAATCAATCCTGTCGCCGCTTTGGTAACGCGCCTGACGAAGATGTATGAAGAGCTTGATTCCGAAACTCTGAAAGTCTCCGGGCTGCAGGCCTCCACGTACACGTTGAAAATCGACGGAAATCTGGTCGGAACGTTCAAGCGCGACCAACTGGCCGAGGGCATTAACCTGGCGCAGTATGAGACGCCCATGATGGACCAAGCCGACAAAGTGCTTGGCTTGGTCTGGAAAGAAATGGATGTTCGGTTCTATGGCTGGCGGGCTGTGCAAGTCCCTCTCAAATATGATAAGACGCCCGGTATTCAAGACGCTGTCGATCAACTGCTGGCGCGATTGATGCAGCAGAAAAACGACTTGGCCGCGCAGGCGCAAGCCGCAGCCCAGCCACAGCCGCACCAGTATGAATTGGAGCCGGTAGGAATTCAATAACCGGCGCAGAGCATTGAGATGTATGCGACTGGATGTCAGTATACTAACGCGCAAGCCAGATGCTTTCCTGGTGTTAAGCGGATGCAGGTACAGAAGATTGACGGATGAAACGAATACCTGTAACAGCGCGGTTGCTGCATAGCCTTCACCGGCGTTCTGCTGCACTCAACCATTCCAAAGATGTGACATGAGAGGGAGATGTATGGCTGACAAGAAAACCAAACCAAGCGAGTGCGAGAAGCGCGGCTACTCGCCTCAGACCGAAACAGTAAGAGTCCCAGAAAAACCTGAGAAGCAGGAGAGCCAGAAACAAAGTACGGAGAAAGGAAAATGACAGGCTGCGCTGCCGGTGTCGATTCCTGGACGATTTTGAACACCCTCGGAACTGTCGCGGCAGCGTCAGCTGCCCTTATAGGTCTAGTATTCGTTGTTTATCAGCTACGCCAGAATTCCAGGACGCTCCAGCTTCAAGTTCTTGAAGGCATTTTCCGTGATATCCGCGAACTCGATGAGAAATGGATCGAGAAGAATTTCTCTGCGGAAATGAGAGAGGAAGAAAAGAAAGCTTGGTGTGCTACCTTCTTCAATACAGTCGAGTATTTTTGCTTCCTGATAAACCGGAAGATAGTCCGCCAAAAAGAGCTTCGTGACTTTTTCATTGTGGGATTGCGCCATTGGTGGAAGCAGTTTGAGGAGTACCGCATTAAGGGGCTGATCATCGACACGTCAGATTCATTCGAAGAATTCAAGCGTTTGTGTAAAGAAGAAGGAATAGCGAATCAACAAAAGAGCTAACGAACGCTGAATATTTCGTACAAGCGGCTTGATTTTCTCTTGACAGACCTAATTCATGTGACATAGTTCACGCCTCAAACAAAGTAATTAAGAGCAGACCGAAATCAAGGAGGAATAATTGAATACCTCGCGTTTGACTCGATGGTTCTTGGGATTCATTGTTTTGGCGTTAGTTGCCATGCCTCAAGGGCGCGCCGCCAATCATTCCGCTGCAGCTAGGCAAGCCACGCAGGCCATCCAGGCCAACGGGGCGCATCCAGCCGCTGATCCGTCTTCTACTTTGCCGCCGGTCGCGCACCTGACTTCCGAGCAGGATCACCAAAGGACGATGGACCTGCTGCACATCAAGTCGCTTCGGCCCGGCGCGGACCCCAATCATCCGGGCGTGCCGAACTATGTCAATTATGATGAATCCAAGGCTAATCCTTACCCGAACCTGCCGAATCCGCTGGTTTTGAACAACGGCAAGAAAGTGACCACGGCCGCGATGTGGTGGAAGGTGCGCCGCCCGCAAATTGTGCGGGAGTTCAACGAAGATGTCTACGGCTGGGTTCCCAAGCGCACGCCGAAGGTGAATTGGGAAGTGACGAGTACAACTCATGAGACCAATGGCGGCGTGCCCGTAATCACCAAGCACCTTGTTGGCCACGTGGATAACTCCTCGTATCCGCTGGTCACGGTCAGCATCCAGCTTACGCTGACCACACCTGCGAGCGCGAAGGGGTCTGTGCCGGTGATGATGCAATTCGGGTTTGATCCGGCATTTTTTGCGCAGTTCCGCAAGCGGTTGCTCGCGCGCGGCATCAAGCTCCCGCCTCCTCCCCCCGGCCCCACCTGGCAGCAGCAGCTTCTAGCCAAGGGTTGGGGCTATGCGGTGATTGTTCCGTACAGCGTGCAGGCCGATAACGGCGCTGGGCTGACCGAGGGCATCATCGGCCTATGCAATAAAGGCCAGCCGCGTAAGCCTGACCAGTGGGGTGCGCTGCGCGCCTGGGCCTGGGGCGCGAGCCGCGCCCTGGACTATTTTGAGACGGATCCCGCAGTGGATGCCAAACAAGTGGGCCTTGAAGGGCACTCGCGTTTTGGCAAGGCCACGCTTGTCGCGATGGCTTATGATCCGCGTTTCGCCATCGCCTATGTGAGTTCGTCCGGCATGGGCGGCGCGACTCTTTACCGTCGCCACTTTGGTGAGCTGCTGGAGAATGTCGCGGCAACAAACGAATACCACTGGATGGTAGGCAATTTTCTCAAATACGCCGGCCCGCTCACGCCTAATGATTTGCCAGTGGATTCACACGAACTCATTGCGATGTGCGCGCCGCGTCCCGTGTTTATCAGCGGTGGAGCGACCAAAGGCGACGGTTGGGTGGACGCGAGAGGCATGTTTATGGCCGCCGCCGCGGCAAGCCCTGTGTATGACTTGCTGGGCAAAAAGGGCCTTGAAAGCACTGCGTTCCCGCCCATCGGAACGCCGTTGCTCTCAGGCGACCTCGCGTTTCGCCAACATCATCAGGGACACACCGACCTTCCCAATTGGCCGTGGTTTATAAAATTTGCCAGTAGGTATTTAAAGGCGAAGTGACGAGTGATAAGTGACAATTAGTTGTAGCGGCGGTCTCAGCCCCCGCTACAGTTTACGCTTGGTCGAGGAGTTTCATCGCCTCGGGGTCCCAATGAACAACGCTGCCGCGATCGTAGCTAAGATTGCTGAGCAAGGCGGCTCCGGCGGCGCGGTATCCAAAAACGGCGTCTTCGACTACCGGACGGCGGGTTCGGACTGCGTCAAAGAAATTCTTCAGGTGGTCATAGCTATCATTGTAGCCGCGCGGGGCTACGTATTTTTCCTCTCCCAGCGGGATTGCTCCCGTGGGATGCACTCTCGGATATTTCTTCCGGTAAGCGGCGATACATTCCTCCTGCATGGCGCTGGCGAAGCTGCCAATGTTGTAGCCCGGCTCTTTTTCGCGCGGCACGCGCACCACGCTCACGCCATCTCCTCCAATCGTCATGGTGCCCTCGGAGCCGGTAAAGATCAGGCCCTCGCTCTCTGAACCGCCGTCCACAAAGTTGACGCGCAGGCTCAGGTTGAAGCCCTCCGGGTAGTCAAAAAGACCGACCAGCACGTCGGGCACGTCGCGCCCGTCCCGCCAATAGCGGAGGCCGCCGGTGGCCATTGCGCGCGTGGGGCCGTGGGCGCCGGTCACAAAATGCGTGCCGCTGAATAGGTGCACAAAGAGGTCGCCGGCTTCACCCGAACCGTAAGCCTTCCACTTCCGCCACTGGAAAAAGTGCTCCGGATTCCATGCGATTTTGGGCGCGGCGCCGAGGAAGCGCGGCCAGTCGCAGGTTTGGGTG
This sequence comes from Terriglobia bacterium, assembly GCA_035945615.1. Taxonomy (GTDB): domain Bacteria; phylum Acidobacteriota; class Terriglobia; order UBA7540; family UBA7540; genus RH2-MAG17b. The sequence goes on along the minus strand of DASZAA010000155.1, from coordinate 7,329 downwards.
GAGGCGTCGAGCGGAACGGTATAATTCCACGCGCCAATGGAGGAGTTGCGGTCCCACCAAGCGGTGACCATGTTTAGCTTGCCAATCGCGCCTGAGGCGAGCAGATACTTTGCTTTTTTGTAGATCATGGAACTGACGCGTTGGCTGCCAATCTGAATAATGCGGCCCGTCTGGTTTGAAGCCTCGATAATCTCAGGCCCGTCGGAGTAGAGGTGAATCATGGGCTTTTCAAGATAGACGTCTTTACCCGCCCGCATCGCGTCAATTGCAGCCTGCTTATGCCAGTGGTCGGGCGTGCCGATGATGACGGCGTCAACATCCTTGCGCGCCAGGATTTCCGCATAGTCCCGCGTGGTTTGAATATCCGCTCCCCACAATTCTTTCGCGTGCGCAAGCCGCCCGTCATAGCAATCGGCGGCGGCCACCACTTTTACGCCCGGAACCTGGGCGGCCGTGCGGGTATCGAACTGCCCCTGCCCGCCCGCGCCGATAAGCGCAATCTGCAAATGGTCGTTGGCGGCGACGGCCTGCGCGGGTTCGCCTCCATCGGCAGTCTCCGCCGCTAAGAGATGGTGCTTCACGCCGCCTGCAATAAAAGTGCTCGCGGTCACAATTCCACCCTGCTTGAGAAAATCTCTTCGATCCACTTTGTTGCTCATCGGCACACCACCTTTCAAATAAGTCAACGACGGCCATTTGCTGTAGCGGCGACTTCCGGTCGCCGGTTTGAAATGGTAAAGACCGGCGGCCAGAGACCGCCGCTACAGAGGCGGACGCCAATGTCACGCTTTTTGAACCCGCAGCAGGAGCGTTCCGTGGGCGGGAACTTTCGCGCCGAACTCGCGGCCGGCGGGAACATGAACGGCTTGATGTTTCCACAGATCACGCGCGTGCAGCCGCTTACCGGACAAACCGGCGCTTTCCCATTCCACGCTAACCTCGGCTGGCTGATCGCCCCAATTCAAGAAGGCGAACGCCACGGAGCTATTTGCGAGCGGGCGCGCCACAACGCTGATCTCTCCGGCTTGAGAAATCACCTTGGGCGCTTTTGCGGCGCGATCCTGGCTGATGGCAAGCACTTCGCGGTTGGTCAGTATCGCCTTTGTGTCGTCGCTCATGGTGTGCAAGTCGTTCCCCGCAAGCAGAGGCGCGCGAAGCAGGCACCACAAACTCATGTGGGTCTGGTACTCGGTGTTGGTCATGCCGCCGTTGCCGATCTCGAGCATGTCAGGATCATTCCAGTGGCCGGGCCGGACGTAGGATGCAATGGCAAATTGCTTTTGGGCGATGGCTGACATGGATTTCCAATTGTCTTGAATGTCGCCGGTGGTGCGCCAGGAATTGCCGCCTACCTTGGCGCCCCAAGTCCACACATCGTCCTCGCCGTACTGGCAGAGGCTGAAGACAATCGGCCGCCCGCATTTTGCCAAAGCGTCGCCCATCTTTTGATAGACGGGCTGCATCTCATCGGTTTTGTAAATGCTCGATGCGCTGCACCAGTCGTATTTCAGATAGTCGTAGCCCCACTCAGCATAGGTGCGCGCATCTTGCTCTTCATGGCCGAAGCTTCCGGTATAGCCGGCGCAAGTCTTAGGGCCGGGCGAAGAATAGAGGCCGATCTTCAACCCCTTGGAGTGAACATAATCAGCGAGCGCCTTCATATCGGGAAATTTGCGGTTGGCTTGGATGTTGCCGTTTTTATCGCGCTCGCCTTGCCAGGTATCATCGATGTTGATGTAGGTGTAGCCGGCGGCCTTCATGCCGCTTGCAACCATCGCATCCGCCGCGGCGCGCACCACGGCGTCATCCACTTTGCCCGCGAATTTGTTCCAACTGTTCCATCCCATTTGCGGGGTGCGCACCAAGCCGTTGTCGGGAACGTCGTGAAGCTGGGGTAGCGGCAAGGGCGCAGGAGGCATCGCCGCTTCGCGCGTCGTCCGCTTGGCGACGCCGGTGAGCACGCGCCCGCTTGGGAAACGCTGGGTCATGGCGAACTGCCCGCCTTGCAGCGTTCCGTCATAGGTTACGATGCGCGTTGCATGGCGGAATGACGCGGCGACCTCAAAGTGCAGTTTGCCGTCGGCGAAAGTTCCGGCAGTGATCGGAAGTTCGCGCGCGCCCATTAAGGCATGACCGGTGATCGTTCCACTTGACTGCTGCAACTGAAAGAATGATTCCCGATACGTGCCGTCATTGTTGGGCACGCGAAACACCCAATAACCCGTCAGGCTGCTTGCGGAAGAGCCGCAACCGGATGCCAGCAGCACAAGCGGCGTCGCTGCAAGCCCCCGAATAACAGCCCTGCGACTTACGAGCGAACCCAAGATTTCATCTTCCATAAATGCGTGTCCTCCCTTAACAGTAAAAACGAAGGTAGCAGCATAGCTTAGGGCAGAAGGGGTTTACAAGCAGTAATCTCGCCTCGCAAATGTTAGAAACCTTGATTTCCGAAACTATGAGGAAGATTCGATGCGCCGGTGGTTCTTGCTTCCCGAAGGAAGCGGATAGTGCGCGCCTGTGTTTTTCAGTTCCGCAGCTCGCAGTCAAGTTCTCGATGAAAGGCCTCGAACCTCAAACCATGGAGGTCCCCCCACCAAACTACTTCTACCGACTTCGAACCAGAAAAACCTCCGTTTTTGACTCCAAAAAGCCGCTTCGAGCCAGAAACAAACCGGACCAGACCTTGCATCTTCTTTGTTTTGTTGCAAATGCTCCGGTTTGTTGTGGAAATCGTTCTAATCACTTTGCATTCAATCCATTGCATCGATTTTGCTCGCTTTTCCGTCCGGTTTGCTCCGCTTTGCTCTTCTAATCTTCCTTTAGTTTCTATAACTTGAAAAAAAGTAAAACAATCCTTTTTGGTGTTTTTGCTCTCTTTTCGCCTTTAACCGCCTTTGGTTCAATTGCTTACCGCAAAGTCCAAGTGTACTAACGGGCAATTTCGATTTTGGCTGTAGCGGCGGCCTCTGGCCGCCGCCGCTACAACGCAAGCTGCAGGGTTAAAAAGCGAACCCTGCGCTACAAAAAAGCCTAGCACTTCACTTTGAGATTTTTGAGACGAATGGGATAAATGAGACGGTTTTTTGTCCGCGAGAGCGCCCAGCGCCACATAAAGCGTATTCCAGATCCTAATTCATCGGGGGTTCCCCCGGCTCTGCCGGGGTGGCAGTAGAAGTTTGACAGTTCTAGGGGCCAGCACTGAAATGTCCCTCACCCGGCTCACGGAGTTTACCCTGAGCGGAAATACGGGGATTCTTCGCTTCGCTCAGAATGACAAGCGAAGGGCTTGCCACCCTCTCCCCGATGGGAGAGGGTAGGGGAAAAATAAGGGATGTCCGCCCTCTCCTCGGGGAGAGGGTGCCCGACGTAGGAGGGCGGGTGAGGGGTTTTGCCTCAAGCATGATTTTTGCAGTGCGTGAAGGTAAGGCCAGGCCCCTTTGAGGGGCCGCCCATTCTAAAGCTCCCGGCTCTGTCGGGGGATATTTACTTCGCCGGGCAGCTTGGTTTCCGCTGAATCCACTTGACGACGCCCCCGCGCTGAATTTCGGCTGCGTCAACCGGGCCGCCCACTGGAACGACCTGATGACCGCCAAACGGCTCCGGTTTCTCGCGCGCAATCGTCAGATTCACCAACCGGAGGGCAATCTGCGCCTTGACATCTCCTGTAAGCTGCTTCCACTGTTCAACTTCAGCTTGGTTTGCTTGCGTTTTGGGAGGGGTGAATTGCTGAAGGATATCAATATTGCCGCACCCTGCGATATTGAGATAGTCCGGCGTAGGGCCTTCAAGCGGAATAACCTCTATTTTGTATCGCACAGTGGCTGGCCCGCCATTGGCCTGTTTGCCGTAAAAGAGCCGGGCGCGGACCAGTGAGAGATTGCCCGAGGGGTTGACCCCGGCAAACAGCGTGCAGTCGAGCGCTCGTTTGCCTGAATTCTCTCCGATAAATTGCTCTACCAGGTTCGCGGGCATCTTGGCGTAGTTCTGGTCCATGGCGTCTGCCCAGCGCATGGCGAGCTGCTCGACGAATCCTTCTTTGTAATTGCCACCCATTTCTTGCGCGATGCGCCGGAACAACCCAACGGAATCAAACCCGCCGATGCTTTCCACCAGTCCGGTGGTTCCAAAGAGCACCTTGCCGCCGGGCGCGGAGAGCTTGCAATAGTTATCCCGGAATTGCCCGGTTTTGAGATTTGTCACCCGGCTGTCGGCCGCCATGACGATTTCATCGGGAGAATAGGTCACAATCAACACGCTGCCGCCTTCTAACTGCGCCTTGGCGAGCGGAGCAGAAAAAGCGATCAGGACAAACGTAAGAAGGAATTTCATCTGGCCTCGATATGTATGCAAGGAGTATTCTCACAAGAATGAGAGCGATGTTCAAACATTTTCGTTATTCGGCCGTCATCATCATTTGCGCTGCCGGACTTATCAATCCGGCCAATTTAACTATACAGAGCATCATAAGTCAGCGACGGTCATTGGCTGTAGCGGCGGCCTCTGGCCGCCGGTCATTACTATTAAAATCCGGCGGCCAGAGGCCGCCACTACAGACCAATATGGACTGTCTGGCGGCGGGCCAGAATCAAATGCCTGCCGACTCTCAGAATCCGGGCGGAATCCTTCCTTACATTTCGAGTGCCTGGACGACGTTGACGCGCTCCATGTCCGAGTGCAAGATGCTGGCGGATCCGAAAGACCCCTCGAACGCAGTGCTCTACTTTCCCTTTGATGTTCCCGTGCCGCCTTCACTTAAGCGGGCGCTCGCGGGGTGCCCGGTGCGGCTCGAACATCTTCCCAGCATAATTCACCGTCTCGGCGGTCTCAACGAACACGAAATCAACCCGCACGGGCTGCTCTATCTGCCTCACCCCTACGTGGTGCCAGGCGGGATGTTTAACGAAATGTACGGGTGGGACAGTTACTTTATCCTGCGCGGTCTTTTGCAAGCGGGCAAGATTGATCTCGCGCGCGGCATTGTGGAGAACTTTTTCTTTGAGATCGATCATTACGGCGCCATCCTCAACGCTAATCGCGGCTACACGCTGAGCCGGTCGCAGCCGCCTTTTCTCACCGCGATGGTGCGCGCCGTCTACGACGCGGAAAAGGCGCGCGGGCAGGATGACCGGGCGTGGCTCCGGGAAGCCTATGCTTACGGCGAGCGAGAGGTCAACTTCTGGACTCGCGCTCCGAATCTTGCGGGCGCTACCGGGCTTTCCCGCTATAAGGCGCTCGGCAGCGGCCCGGCGCCCGAGCTCGGCGCATCCAGCGATGATTACTATCGAGGCGTTGTCAGTTACTTCCTTACGCACCCTCGAGACGCAGCGCCCTATCTTGTGCGCGCCGGACCAGCGCAACCAAAGTCTCTGGGCAGACCGCCTCAATCGCTCGGTCCGCTGTTTCCAATCTTCGTATGCAATCCGGCAGCGGCTGGCAGCAATCCCTTGAACACGCAGGCTTGCGCCGCTGCCGGGAGAGTGGGTCTTTCGGCGGCTTTCTATGAGGGCGACCGCAGCCTGCGGGAATCCGGCTTTGATATTACGTTCAAGTTCGGTCCCTTTGGCGCGGGCACGCCGGTTGGCCTGAACAGCCTGCTCTACAACGAAGCAGAGAACCTCGCCTGGATGGCGGGCAAGCTTGGCCGCGCGGACCAAGCCGCCGCCTGGCGGAAACGAGCTGCTGAACGCAAGGCCGCGATGGACTATTATCTTTGGAATCCGCAACGCGGCTTATATTTCGACTACGATTTCAGGACCGGCAAGCAATCAGACTACGTTTACGCCACCACTTTTTACCCGCTCTGGGTGGGCGCGGCGTCGCCTGCGCAAGCCGCCGCCATGGAGAAAAACCTGAAGCTTTTGAAAGAACCGGGCGGCATCGTGATGAGCCAGAAACAGACCGGCGCGCAGTGGGATTACCCTTACGGTTGGGCGCCGCTGCAATTGATTGCCGATGAAGGTTTGCGCCGTTATGGGGACAACCGCGATGCCGATCGCGTGTCTCTCGATTTCCTTTCCATGGTGGCGGCCAATTTCCGCCGCGATCACACCATCCGCGAGAAATACAACGTCGTGACCCGCTCTTCGGAGCTAACTATTCAAGTGGGCTACCCGCAGAACGTGATCGGATTCGGCTGGACCAACGGCGTCTTTACCACGCTGCTCAATGAACTTCCCCCCGCGCTGCGCAAAAAGGCGTTGTAGCAGCGGCCCCTGTCGATCTGGCCGCCGGTCTTTACTATTATTGAGGATTACAAATTATAGTGATGACAAATGTTGTAGCGGCGGCCTCTGGCCGCCGGTTTTTCGGCGCTCAGAGAGCGCCGCTACAGAAAAAATTGTCACTATAATTTGTAATCCTCAATAAAAACGGAGGCGAAACGCTACGGCTACAAGTCCGAGAGCCGCAACTGAAGTTCGTTGACGGGTTGAAAGGTTTTGCGATGCTCGGGGCAGGGGCCGTGCTGCTTGAGCGTCTGCAAATGATATGCAGTGCAATAGCCTTTATTTTGCGCGAGGCCGTATTGCGGATACTGCCGGTCGAGTTCGCGCATGTGGGCGTCCCGCTCGACCTTCGCCAGAATAGAGGCGGCGGCAATCGAAACCGACCGCGCATCGCCGTGGATGAGACAGCGAAATGGCGCGATTACTTCGGAACTGCTGAGGTCGCTCCAAAGGCGCATGGCATCGGTCAGAATGTATTGGGGGGCTGGCGCGAGCGCGCCGAGAGCGCGGATCATGGCAATCCGCGAGGCTTGGTAGACGTTCAAGCGGTCCACCTCTCCGGCGCTGATGAAAATCACCTTGTAGGTGATTGCTTCCTTGCGAATGCGCCCGGCAAGCTCTTCGCGGATTGAGGGTGTGAGTTTCTTCGAGTCGTTGAGACCAGGGATAGGCTTGGCTGGGTCTAGCATCACCGCAGCAGCGGTTAAAGGACCGATCATGGCTCCGCGGCCCGCTTCGTCGCAACCCGCGACAAGGGTGATCCCGCGGCTGTAGGCGTGCCGCTCGAGCCGCCATGTGCATTCAAGCTGCTTTTCGTCCCGGATGCGCGGCATAGGGAAAGCGAGTGCTGGGTGCCAGGTTTCAGGCGTCAGAAAAAAGATCCAATCTATAGCGGCGGCGAGACGCCGCCACAGCTTTCCTGAAACCTTATTTGTTTTCCGTGCGGGCTTCGCGGATGCGGGCGGCGCGGCCCTTGAGTTTGCGCAGGTAATAGAGCTTGGCGCGACGGACGCGGCCTGAGCGCACGAGATCAATCTTGTCAATCACGGGCGAGTGCAGGGGAAAGATGCGCTCCACGCCCTGACCAAAGGAAATCTTGCGGACG
>DASZAA010000154.1:0-1696 GCA_035945615.1 Terriglobia bacterium | reverse complement strand
CGGTATTTGGAACAAAATGGCGTGAAGGCGAAGGTGGAGTTTTCCTGGGGCGCGACCGAGGTGAAGCCGCCCGTGCTCGCCGATGCGATTGTCGAAGTCACCGAAACCGGCTCTTCGCTGCGCGCCAACGGGCTGCGCATTGTGGAGACAGTGATTGAATCGAACACCAAATTCATCGCCAGCCAAGAGGCATGGACCCATCCCGAAAAGCGCCGCAAGATGGAAACGCTGGTGATGCTGCTCAAGGGCGCCATTGACGCGGCGGGCAAAGTGGGGCTGATGATGAACGTGCGGCGGGCGGACCTCGCGGCCGTGCTCGCCGTGCTGCCTGCGCTGAAGATGCCGACCATCAGTGATCTGAGTGAATCCGAATGGGTGGCGGTGAATACGGTAATCGAAGAAAAAACAGTGCGCGAAATTATCCCGCGCCTTAAGGCGGCAAACGCGCAGGGCATTGTGGAATATCCTCTCAACAAAATTGTGATGTGATGATCGAGATTATTCGTAGCGACAACCAGAAGGCGCTGGCGCGGTTTTTTGAGGCCCGGCAAGCGCATGAGGCCGGGACCGAGAAAGCCGTGCAGCACATTCTCGCCGATGTGCGGCGCGAAGGCGACTCGGCGCTGATCCGCTTGACAAAGAAGTTTGATAAGACGGATTTGCGCAAAGAGGGGTTTACGGTGACGCCTGACGAAATCGGCGAGGCTTACCAGGCAGTCCCAAAATCTTTCGTGGCCGCGGTGCGCGAAGCGGCGCGAAACATCCGTAGAGTGGCCCAGCGCCAATTGCCAAAGAGCTGGATGAGCGCCGTAAGGCGCGGCGTCGAAGCCGGCCAAGTGATCCGGCCGCTTGACCGCGTGGCGTGCTACGTTCCGGGCGGACGGTTTCCACTGCCTTCGACGGTGCTCATGGGAGTTATTCCCGCGCAGGTGGCGGGCGTCAAAGAAATTGTGGTGACATCGCCGCATCCGGCGGCAGCGGTCTCGGTGGCAGCGGATATGCTCGGCGTGAAAAAGATTTTCCGGTTAGGCGGCGCGCAAGCTATCGCCGCTTTCGCGTATGGAACCCAAAGCGTTCCCCGCGCCGACAAGATCGTGGGGCCGGGCAACCGCTACGTGGCCGCGGCCAAGAAATTAATCTCTGGCGAGTGCGGCATCGACTTCATCGCCGGGCCGACCGAGTTGGTTGTAGTGGGTTCCAAAGGGCGCGCGGCTTGGATTGCCGCCGACCTGGTAGCGCAAGCCGAGCACGACCCGGATGCCTCCGCGATTTTCATCACCTCCTCCATGAAACTCGCGATTGCCGTGCGCAAATCCACGCAGAGTATTTTGCAGGGTCTGAGCCTTCCGGTAGCCGAAGCGTCGCTCGGCGGCCACGGGGCAATTCTGCTAACCCGGAATATTGCGGGCGCGATTGATCTGGCAAACCGTCTCGCGCCCGAGCATCTGACGCTGCTTGATGACGCAGTTCCCTATCTCAGCCAGATCCGTTCTGCCGGCGCGATTTTCCTTGGCGGTTATAGCGCCGTGGCCGCCGGCGACTATGCTTCCGGGGGCAATCATATTCTACCCACAGCGGGCGCGGCTCGCGTGCGAGGCGGGCTGACCGCGGCCGATTTTGTGAAATCCATTTCGGTGCAGCGGCTAAGTCGCGCGGGACTTTCCAGCCTGCGCCGCACGATTGTTACGCTGGCGGA
>DASZAA010000153.1:0-15371 GCA_035945615.1 Terriglobia bacterium | reverse complement strand
ATCATCGCCTTCACCGGACTTTACACGTTTATTTCGGGCTTGTGGGGCGTGCTTTGGACCGATTTCTTCCAGTTCATCCTGAAAATGACGATGGTGATTGTGCTCGCCTATTACGGCGTCGAGGCGGTGGGCGGCATGAAGTCTCTGCTTTCGAGACTGGCCGTTGTTGACGCCGCGCGCACGGCTGCGCACGGCGGCCACGGGTCTATCCTCGATTTCGTTCCTTCGCTCGATTCCCCATGGATGCCCTTCGTCACCTTCTTTGTTTACATCGCCATCAACTGGTGGGCGAATTGGTATCCGGGCGCGGCGCCGGGCGGTGGTGGTTATATTGCCCAGCGCATTTTTTGCGCGAAAGATGAAAAACATTCTCTGCTCGCTACGCTCTGGTTCAACATCGCACAATACGCCATCCGCCCGTGGCCGTGGATCATCACCGCGCTAGTTTCAGTGGCTCTCTGGCCGCACCTGAAAGACCCCGAAATTGGATACATCAAAGTGTGGGTTGTTTATTTGCCAGCGGCGCTGGGCGGCCTGATGCTGGCGGCGTTTGCGGCTGCTTATATGTCTACCATTGCAACGCAGCTCAATTGGGGATCATCGTATATCGTGAACGACCTCTATCGCCGGTTCATGGTGAAGGACCGCAAGGAAGAGCACTACGTCGTAGTTTCAAAACTTGCTACCGTGGGCTTGGCAATTCTTGGCGCTGCGGTTTCGCTGGTGATGACCTCTGTCGGCGGGGCGTGGGAGCTGCTGCTGGCGATTGGCGCAGGCACAGGAACGGTCTATCTGCTGCGTTGGTATTGGTGGAGAGTGAATGCCTGGTCCGAGGTGTCCTCGATGGTGGTTGCGATGGGCACGACTGCGGTGCTGCATGGCGTTTTCCACATTTCCGATACGACCGCGCATGGATTCGCGGAGTCGATTCTGATTACGGTTGCAATCACCACGGTGGCGTGGCTCGCCGCTACCTATCTGACTGCGGCTGAACCGGACACGAAATTGCTTGAATTCTATCGCCGCACGCGGCCCGGCGCGCTGGGCTGGAGGCGCATTGCGGCGCTCGCTCCCGAAATTCCACCCGACCGCGAGGGCTGGTACAATCTGGCTGACTGGATTTTGGGCTCGTTGATGGTTTACCTCATGATGTTTGGCATCGGGAAGATTATTTTAGGCCCGGCATGGCTCGGTTGGCTTTATCTTGCCGCGGGCGCGGTGTGCGGTGCCATAATTTACTGGGATTTTTCAAAGCGCGGCTGGGAAGCTTTTTCGGGGCGGGAAACGAAGTGAGACAAGGCCCCAAACAAAAAAGGAAAGTCAGTCCGCAAAAAATCACCGAGGCCGTGAATCCCGCCTCGGCTTCGCTGGAGACGAAGCCGCTGGCGGAGGTCTTGCGTATTATTAACCGCGAAGACTGTAAAGTCGCTCTTGCGGTGAACAAGGTGATTCCTCAAATTACGCAGGCAGCGGAAATCGTGGTGCGGGCACTCGACCGCGGCGGGCGGCTGGTCTATATGGGCGCGGGTACGAGCGGACGGATGGGCGCGCTCGACGCTGCCGAATGTTTCCCCACCTTCGGAACGCGCCAGGTCATCGCAGTGCTTGCAGGCGGCCCTGCGGCGATGCTTCGCTCAGTGGAAGGGGCGGAAGATGACGAAGCGCGCGCGGTGCGCGACTTGCGCAAAATCAAGCTGAGCAATCGTGATGTTCTCATCGGGATCGCCGCCAGCGGCAGCACGCCCTACACTTGCGCGGGACTGGGCTACGCACGCAGATTGGGCCTGAAAACCATCGCCTTGACATCAAATCCAGGATCGCCAGTGACCGCACTGGCGGATGTTTCAATTGTTCCTGTTACGGGCCCCGAAATTGTGGCGGGATCGACCCGTATGAAAGCAGGTACCGCGCAAAAGCTGGTGTTGAACATGCTTTCCACCGCCAGCATGGTGGGCCTCGGCAAAGTTTATGCAGGATTGATGGTGAACGTTCAACTTACCAACCGCAAGCTGCGCCAGCGTGCGATCGAAATTCTGATGAAGACGCAGGGTGTGAGCGTAGCGGAGGCCGCGCGCGCGATAACTGAATCTAATGGAAAACTTCCCGTGGCGCTTGTGATGCTTGCGAAGGGAGTCTCCAGCAGAGAGGCCGCGAGGCTGGTGCGTCAAAATAGTTTGGTGAAGTTGCTGCGCCCGCGGCCGTTACGGGCAAAGAAGTAGTTCCCCAGAGGACGGCGCTTACCGGGGCATAAAGTCCTGCTTAAACATCAAAAAATATATGGATAAATTCATTATTCAAGGTGGGCGGCCGCTAGAAGGCCGGGTGACGATCAGTGGGGCCAAGAACGCCGCGCTGCCTGCGATGGCAGCCACGCTGCTGACAAGCGAGCGCGTGACGCTGCACAACGTACCACGGGTGCGCGACCTCGGCACCATGCGGGCCTTGCTCGACGAACTTGGCGTCGATTCTTCCGTCACCCACGATGAATTTGGAAACACCGTGGAGCTTCAAGCACGCAAGCTGATTACGCCAGAAGCGCCTTACGAGCTTGTCAAGCAAATGCGCGCGTCCGTTTTGGTGCTCGGACCGCTCGTAGCGCGTTTTGGCGAGGCCCGTGTTTCGCTGCCCGGCGGGTGCGCGATCGGCGCGCGGCCAGTGGATTTGCATCTGAAAGGGCTTGAAAAGCTCGGCGCAGCAATTACGCTGGAGCACGGGTATATCCACGCGCGTACGGAGCGGCTAAAGGGCGGCCTGTTTTACTTTGACACCATCTCGGTGACGGGCGCCGAGAACCTGATGATGGCTGCGGCGCTTGCTGAGGGCGAAACCGTGATCGAAAACACGGCGCGCGAGCCGGAAGTGGAAGACCTCGCACGCCTGCTTAAAAAAATGGGAGCGGATATCGAAGGCGAGGGAACGGCGCGGGTGCGCATTCGTGGTGTTTCCAGCCTCCACGGAGCCGAACACACAATTATTCCCGACCGGATTGAGGCTGGGACGTTTCGGGCCGCAGCAGGGATCACGGGCGGCGCACTGTGGATCGACCATGTTGAGCCTCGGCACTTGGCTGCTGTGATCTCGAAGCTCGAGGAGATTGGCGTCAGAATTGTGCAGCACGGAGAATCGGAGCTGGAGGTCCAAGGCCCCGGCGCGCTGAAAGCCGCGGACGTGTCCACACAGGAATATCCCGGATTTCCTACCGACATGCAGGCGCAATACATGGCCTTGGCGACACAGGCGGAAGGCTCATCGGTGATTACCGAGACCATTTTCGAGAGCCGCTTTTCGCACGCACTCGAGCTTTCGCGGCTCGGGGCGGATATTCGCGTCGAGGGGCGGCGAGCCGTGGTGCGCGGCAAGACGCCGCTCAGCGGCGCACAAGTGCAAGCTTCAGACCTTCGGGCCAGCGCATCCCTAGTGCTGGCGGGTCTTGCGGCCTCCGGAGAAACGTCGATTGATCGTGTTTACCACATCGACCGGGGCTATGAGCGCATCGAAGAGAAGCTTGCAAAAGTCGGAGCGAAAATCCAGCGGGTTTCGGAAGCTTTGTAGCGGCGGTCTCTGGCCGCCGGTGTTCATTATTTAAACCCGGCGGCGAGACGCCGCCGCTACAGCTTGAATTGGTCGTCGATTTCCACTTGATAGCCGCTCGCCAGCCGATTGGTTTCATTGGCCATGCCCACTACGGCCATAAGTTCGGCGAGCATTTGATCCGTCATGCCGGCCTTGCGCGCGGCCGCCGTGTGCGAGGCAATGCAGTAGCCGCATTGGTTGGTAACGCTCACAGCAAGATAGATCATTTCCTTGGTCACCCGGTCCAGCGTGCCTTCTGCCATGATCTGCTTGATGCTTTCCCAGGTGCGCCGCAACGTTGCCGGATCGTGAGCAAGCGCCTTCCAGAAATTATTGATCCAGTCGGTCTTACGTGTCGCCATAATATCGTCATAGACGGCGCGGACTTCAGGGGTAGCATTTTTGTATTCGATAAAGCCAAGTGTGGCCATATGACATCTCCTGTTGGGGTTGGGTGTTCAAAGACGGATTGACGCACTACCTTATTGGCTTATTGATTTCGATGGCTCAATGAATCAATCTCAGGCTCTGATTCTGCCATATAATCTGGATGGAAAGGAGAAAGAACATGGCGGGCAAAAGGCTTCTCATGCTGGTAGGCGATTACGTAGAGGATTACGAAGCGATGGTGCCGTTCCAGGCGTTGCAAATGGTGGGCCATACAGTACATGCGGTGTGTCCGGGCAAGAAGTCTGGTGAGATCGTACGCACGGCGATTCACGATTTTGAGGGCGATCAGACCTATAGCGAAAAACGCGGCCACAACTTTGCGCTTAACGCGAATTTCGACGAGGTGAAACCCGAATCCTATGACGCGCTGGTGATTCCGGGCGGTCGCGCGCCGGAATACCTGCGCATGAATGCGCGTGTGCTGGAAATCATCCGGCACTTCTTTGCTGCCGAAAAACCCGTGGCCTCATTGTGCCACGGAGCGCAGTTGCTGACCGCCGCCAACGTGGCCAAGGGAAGATCGATCAGCGCTTATCCCGCCGTGGGACCAGAAGTGGAACTTGCCGGGGGCACGTATGTGAGCGTTTCCATGACCGAGGCTCACGTCGACCGCAACCTCGTCACAGGCCCCGCTTGGCCCGCGCACCCGACCTGGCTGGCAAAATTCTTGCAAGTACTTGAGCGCACCAGTAATGCTGAAAAGCGGGCGCACGCGAGCGCAGGGGCAAAGAAGGGGAAATAAGTGTAAATCACCGAAGCCTTGGTAACACGCGCGGTTAAACCACTTCAACCGGAGGCACTTTGCGATACTGTCTGCTTGCCTTGTTACTATTCATGAGCGCGCCTGTGCTAGGGCAGCAATCAGCCATCCCCGAAATTTCCTACGAATCCATCCCAAACTTCCTCAAGCTGCCACCCAGCATGTATTTTGGCGAGGCGGCAGGTGTGGCGGTGAATTCCAAGGGCGATATCTTCGTCTACAATCGCGGCGCGCGCACGCAGCTTTTCGAGTTTGATCCGAACGGGAATTTCATGCGCACGATCGGAGACGGCCTCTACGGGTTCGTCTTCGCGCATAGCGTCAAAATCGACCGATATGACAACATCTGGTGCGTGGACGAAGGCTCGAATATGGTCATTAAGTTCAGCCCGGAAGGCCGAGTGGAGATGGTCCTTGGGCGCCGGCCGGAGCCGGTGGAGCACGTACTGCCCGGCCAGCCTGTTCCTCTGCAGCCGGAATGGGAATTTAACCGGCCGACGGACGTGGCCTTTGATTCGGAAGACGACATTTTTGTGACCGACGGTTATGTGAACTCCCGTGTGGTGAAGTATGACAAGTTTGGAAACCGCCTGAAAGAATGGGGCGCGCGGGGCACGGCGCCGGGCCAGTTTCATACGCCGCACACAATTGTGGTAGATGCGGAAAATCGCTTATACGTGGGCGACCGGGAAAACAATCGCATCCAGGTATTTGATTCGACCGGAAATTTTTTGAAGCAATGGACAAATGTGGGCGCCCCGTGGGCGCTGTGCATCACGCCACCGCCTCATCAGGTCATCTACAGCTCGGACTCCCGGCCGGGCCGCATCTACAAACTCGATTTGAACGGGAAGATTCTCGGCGTCTTCGGAAAAGCAGGAAAGCAACTGGGACAATTCGGTTGGGTGCATGAAATGGCGTGCCCATCGGAGAACGTTCTCTACACCGGCGAACTATTGAACTGGCGCGTGCAGAAGCTCATTTTGCACCCAAACAGGTAAAGCAGGCGTTATCGAAGCCAGTCTTCGAGGCGGACGGATTCCCCGGTTTTTTCGTCACGGTATTTGACAATGACGGGTGCATAAAGCGAAAGGCCAAGCTCCGGGCCGCGCCCCCTGCGAACAGCGCGCGAGCCGGGGACGACAACTGCATTTTCAGGAATGCGGAGCGGGGAATCGGCCTCACGGTGATAGACGGTGTCTCGGACCAGGTCATAGACCGGCGTCGAGCCGGTCAGGATTGTGCCTGCCGCGAGGACTGCGCCTTTTGCTACGATCGTGCCTTCATACACTCCGCAATTGCCTCCCACCATCACTTCATCTTCGATAACCACAGGCAGCGCGCCGACCGGCTCAAGCACGCCACCAATTTGCGCCGCGGCGCTTAAGTGGCAACGCTTACCGATCTGCGCGCAGGAGCCGACAAGCGCGTGCGAATCGACCATCGTACCCTCGTCCACGTAAGCGCCCACGTTAATGTACATGGGCGGCATACAAGTCACGCCTTTGGCGATATAGCACCCGTCGCGGACGGCGGACCCGCCCGGCACAATGCGCACGCCCGGCGGCCGGGGAAAATCCTTCAAAGGATAAGTGTCTTTATCAAAGAACGGGAAGCCGCCGCTCGAAACATCCACGATGCTTCCGATGCGGAAGCCCAGCAGAATACCCTTCTTCACCCAAGCGTTCACCTTCCATCCGGAGGGTGATTGCGGGTCAGGCTCGGCGGCCCGAATCGTGCCTTTGTTTAAGCCCGTTTTGAGTTCATGAAAAGCAGCAAAATATTCGCTGCTGTATTCGGTGCTTTGGCGGGAAAACAATTCTTCGATTTTGTCGGCGAGAATCATAATTTGCCGGCGACGGCCGCGGCGAACTCCGAAGTTGTATTATTGCCGCCCAAATCCGGCGTGCGCACGCGGCCCTCGCCTGTCACCGAACGCAGGGCGCCCATAATGCGCGCAGCAACGGCAGGCTCGCCCAGATGATCCATCATCATCGCGGCTGCCCAGATCGTGGCAATGGGATTTGCAATGCCTTTCCCTTCGATATCCGGTGCGCTGCCGTGCACGGGTTCGAAAATGGGAGGTCCCAGCCGCCGGTCGGGATTAATGTTGGCGCTCGCGGCGAGGCCGAGGCTGCCCTGCAGAGCGCCTCCAAGGTCGGTCAGAATATCCGCAAACAGGTTTGAAGCCACCACCACGTCAAGGCTTTCTGGATGCGTTATCATCCGCGCTGCGGCAGCATCCACGTGATACTGCGCAGTCTCAATATCCGGGTGATCCTTTGCCACTTCACGGAATACCTCGTCCCACATCACCATGGCGTATTGCATGGCGTTGGATTTGGTCACGCTTGCCACGCGCTTGCGCGGGCGGTGGCGGGCCTGGTCAAAAGCGTAGCGGATCACGCGCTCAACGCCGCGGCGCGTGAACACTGATTCCTGGATGGCCACCTCTTCGGGCGTGCCGCGATGGAACCTGCCGCCGAGACCGCTGTATTCGCCCTCGCTGTTTTCGCGGATAAAAAGCATGTTCACGTCTTCCGGCTTTTTCCACCGTAACGGGCACTCAAGACCTGGCAAGATTTCCACCGGCCTCAAGTTGGCGTAGAGATCGAATTCAAACCGGATGCGCAGCAGCAGTTCTCGCAGCGAAATATGATCGGGGACCGTCGGATGGCCGATTGCGCCCAGCAGGATGGCGTCAAACGGACGAAGCTGATCGAGGCCATCTGGCGGCATCATGCGCCCGGTCCGCAGGTAATATTCACAACTCCACTCAAACGGCTCGAAAGTGAACGTAAAGTCGCGGGCTGCGGCCTGAAGCACCTGGACAGCGGCCGGCACGACTTCTTTGCCAATGCCGTCACCAGGCAAAAGAGCAATGCGATAATTTTTCATGGATACCCGTGGTTAATGGTGCCTGCGCCTGGTAGTAAAGCAGCAAACGAACGATGATATCACGGGTGAAGTGATAGTAGCGCGAACCTCCGCCTTTAAGGTCCGCAGCGGTTCTGAAGGGCTACCCACTGCAGGCCGCAAAACCGGCGTCCGGCGCTACGTGTTCTCTGGTTTAGGCCGGCGCTTCCGAAGGGATTACGTTCAAGATCAATTTTTCCTGATTGCGGATCACCGTGAGCGGTGCGCTCACACCCACTTGGGTATCCGTCAACAGCCTGTGCAAGTCGTCGATTCCTTGCACGCTTTGCGAGGCGTATCCGACAATCACGTCGCCTTCCCGCAACCCTGCGCGGCCGGCGGGGCTTGCCGATTCAAGCGAAACTACGAGCACGCCGCTTTCCACCAGCAGGTTGTGGAAGCGGACCAGCCGGCGATGCAAGGGGACGTCCTGGCCGGCCACACCGATATAGCTGCGTTTGATTTGTCCGTCCTTGATCAGCCGCCCCGCGATGAACTTTGCCGTGTTAATTGCAATCGCAAAGCAGATGCCTTGAGCGGGCAGGATGATGGCGGTGTTGACTCCAATCACTTCACCGCGTGAGGTGACGAGCGGTCCACCCGAGTTGCCGGGATTGAGCGCCGCATCGGTCTGGATGATGTTGTCGATCAGGCGGCCCGAGCGCGCGCGCAGGCTCCGTCCCAGCGCGCTTACCACCCCCGCCGTCACAGTGCATTCAAAGCCATAGGGATTGCCGATGGCAATCACAAGCTGGCCCGCGCGCAGCGACTGCGCATCGCCGAAGAGGGCCGGGACGAGATTCGGCGCGCTAATGCGCAGCACGGCGAGGTCGGTGTGCGGGTCATCGCCTACAAGCTCGGCGGGATAATGGCCGCCGCCGGTGAGCATCACTTCGATCTTATCCGCCCCGTGAACGACGTGGCTGTTGGTAAGAATAAAGCCGTCGGGAGTAAAAATGAAACCGGAGCCGCTCCCGTGGCCTTCGCGTCCGGCTGACTTTTTGAGGTGCTGCGTAACGTGGATGTTCACCACAGACGGGCTTACACGTTCGGCAGCATAAATGACTGCTTGGGAGTAGGCGTCGAGCAGGGCAGCGTCAGGGTTCGGCTCTGCGATCTGTGGCTGTGGAATGGCGGCGCCGGGATATAAGACATCTTGCAAGATTGGATTCATAGTTTTCCTCCCCTCAGTCTGTTCTCAACCTTCTAAATCAGTATGAGTCCAAGGCGGAAACCCAAACTGACGGCTTCGGCGCGTGAAGAAACGTCGAGCTTGGTGAAAATGGAGCTCACGTGAAATTTTACCGTGTGCTCGGATATCTCCAAACGCCAGGCAATCTCCTTATTGCCGAGGCCTTCGGCCAGCATGGCAAGAATCTCGCGCTCGCGTGCTGTCAACTGGGGAGCCGCGCCGTCAAGACTCCGCGGCGTAAGCTTCTCCGCTTCCGGGCCCGTCATGTCCGGGTGAAGGACGATCAATCCCTCGGCTGCTGCATTAATAGATGCAAGAACCTGCCCAGTGGTCGCGTCCAGGGGCAGCAGCGCGGCGATTCCAGCCCGCTGCAGGTCGAGCGGGAAACCCGCCGGGGGATCGGGGGCAAGGATGACGAACGCCGGCTGCCCATCCGCCCCGCCCATTCCCGGTGTAAATTCCTGGAGCCATTCTTCCACTCCTGATTCCACCGCCGCCACAACAACGTCAGACGCTGCCGCCTGCGCTGACCGGCCGAGATCAGCAAGATTATTCAGCGAAGCGACGACCTCTGCGGAATCCGCCCTTTTTCGAGTAACAGGCTGGCAACGCGATTAACCGTTGCGGCTGGGATCGCAACGCCGAGAGTGCGAGAGAGTCCTGTGGTGCTTATACCCAGGCAGCGGCCCGCGGCGTCAGCCAGCATTCCGCCTGACAGCGTTGGATGAAGTTCGAAGCCCAGGCGGATCAACTGGTCAATCTGGCCGCCCTGCCACGTCTTCCAGGCGCCTCCGGCGACGCCAACCACACCCATGCTGGCGCGCGGGCCGGTCTCTACGCGCCCGACCGCCAAGACAATATTTCCAACTTTCAGCGCCACCGGATCGCCCATTACGGGAAGCCCAAGGCCAGCGGAGGGCACGCGGAGCAAGGCGAGGTCGGTGCTTGGATCGCGTCCAACTAACGTGGCAGCCGCCGTCCGGCCATCCGGCAATAACGCCTGGATTTCACCCTCGCGTCTCACTGCATGGTTTGCCGTTACAATCAGCCCCTCCCGCCAGTGTACCCCGGCCGTCAGCATGTGACGCCGCGAGTTGAGGGCCACAACAGCTTGACTTGCCTGTTCTACCGCCGCTGCCGTGGCATTTGAGAATTCCTGCAGTACATTTGTATTGCCCATCGAATTCCTCCAAGTTCATTCAGTAAACGTGAGCGTGG
Source organism: Terriglobia bacterium (assembly GCA_035945615.1). Classification (GTDB taxonomy): domain Bacteria; phylum Acidobacteriota; class Terriglobia; order UBA7540; family UBA7540; genus RH2-MAG17b. The sequence goes on along the minus strand of DASZAA010000153.1, from coordinate 5,262 downwards.
AAGCTCACTGAACTAAGTGTACGCAGTCCTCCGTATTCAGCGCATCCGCCAAATGGCTAGGATTCGCCCTGGAAATATGGCTAGGGGAGCGCGGACCTCTGTTTTTGAGGTCCGCAGCTTCTCCTACGAATGGCTGAAAGCCAACATGGCTTAGCTGCCGCCGAGGGCGCGGTTGAGGTTAAACGCGGCACTAATAAGTCCCAGGTGGGTAAAGGCTTGAGGGAAATTTCCGAGGGCTTCCCCGGATGGTCCGGACTCTTCAGAAAACAGGCCGACGTGGTTGGCCCGTTTCAGGCACTGCTCGAAGAGCATGAGCGCCCGGCCCAATTGTTTTTCGTCGCGGCCTCCGGCGCGCGTGAGCGCCTCCACATACCAGAAGCTGCACATATTGAACGTTCCTTCGTGCCCCTTCACGCCATCCTGCGTTTCAGCCAAGTTGTAGCGGAGGATGGCGCCATCCGAGAACAGGCCACCCTCTTCGGGTGGCTGACCGATGGCTTTAAGGGTCGAGATCATGCGGGGGTCGCTCGGCGACATAAAGAAAACCATTGGCATCATCAGCGCGGAGGCGTCGAGCGCGGCGCCGTCATAACGCTGCACGAACGATTGCCGCTGCGCGTTCCATCCCTGGTGCATGATTTCTTCATACAGCTCGTCGCGCCGCGCGAGCCAGCCGTTGAGATCAGCGGGGAACGCGCGTTTCACAGCCAGGCGGATTCCCCGGTCCAGCGCCACCCAGCACATGAGCTTTGAATACACAAAGTGCTGAGGATCGCCACGCACCTCCCAGATGCCGCTATCGGGCTGCATGCAGTTCACCGCCACCCAGTCGACCATGCGCCGCAGGTAATTCCATAACTCGTAAGAGATGGGGTCAACGTATTTGTTGAAGAGATAAATGGAATCAATCAGCTCGCCGTAAATATCGATTTGAAGCTGCTCGGAGGCCGCGTTGCCCACCCGTACCGGACGAGAGCCCCGGTAGCCTTCAAGGTGGCCGAGCGTTTCTTCGGTGAGCGTGCGCCGCCCGTCAATTCCATATACCGTCTGAAGCGTGCCATCCTGCTCGATTTCGCGGCAGCGAGCTTCAATCCAGCCCATGAAGCGCAAAGCCTCGTCGCTCAGTCCGACGCGCAGCAAGGCGTAAACCGTAAATGCCGAATCCCGAATCCAACTGCAGCGGTAATCCCAATTGCGCCCTCCTCCCACCCACTCGGGAAGGCTGGTGGTGGGCGCGGCAATAACAGCGCCCGTGGGTTCGTAGACCATAAGTTCGAGCGCCAGGGCCGAGCGGTGCACCCATTCCCGCCAGCGACCCTGATAGGAGCACCGCGAGAGCCATTCCCGCCAGTAAGCAACCGTCTGTTCCATCAGATCAAGCGCCTCTTGCGGCGAGGCGGCGCCCGATGGGCTTGCTTCCTCGCGGGCCAGCCGGAAGGCGGCCATTTGTCCCGTCTCGAGAGTGAAATCGGCGGTTACGACGCGCCCATCTGACTGAAGGCGAACGCTCGATGCGAGCGCGAGAGTCAGGCCGTTTGAATCGAAAGTGGCGCCATCCGCCGTGATTTTGGTTTCGTGGGCGTCGCGCGCGTAATTAAACGCGGGTTGGCACACAAGGCGGAAAGGCATCGCGCCCCGCGTCGACCGTGCTAAACGGATCAGCGGCCTGGCTTCGTCCGGCTGTTGCGGAAGGGCGGGAAACATAGGCATGAAGTCGATCACTTCGCCCGCGGCATCGGCCCCGAGAAAGCGCGTAATCAACACGTTCGTGTCGGGCCAGTAGTATTGTTGCGTCTTAAAGCCATCCGCTGCGGGCGCGATCTGAAATCGCCCTCCCTTTTTGTCATCAAGAATGGCCGCAAAAACACTGGGAGAATCAAATCGCGGCCAGCACATCCAATCGATCGATCCCTCCTTGCTGACGAGGGCCGCTGTGTGCATGTTTCCGATCAGGCCATACTTTTCAATGGGTTGGTACATGATGTCTCCGCGCGCGTGAAGCTGTATTGTAGCGCAGAGTTCTGGAACTCTGTGGGCTGCCGCAGGGGCCACTACAGCTTCCTGGACGATAAAAACGACGGGGCGAAGGGCTATCCTGCGTAATCGATCCTGAAAAACCGTCTCGTTTATCCCATTTGTCTCAAAAATCTCAATGTGACTTGCTAGGCTTTTTGTAGCGCAGACCTCGGTATTTGAGGGTCTGCGGGTTTTCTGTCCATTCAAAGGCCGCAGACCGCAAAGGCGGCGGTCTGCGCTACAGAGGGTCCCAAAGATTAGAAAATGGCTGGAGGTGAAGAGGCGAAACGCATAAAAAATCGCGGAACGGACCCAAGAAGTTATTTAGAATCAGCGTTTCTAATAAAAAGTGTCTCATTCGTCTCAAAATCTCGTCGCGGCCCGGTTAGCTGAAGCTCCGCCCCCTAACCCGGCGCCAGGGGCCGCCGCCACAAGTGGCACACCACAGGGTTATAAAAACAAAACTCTGGGCCGCGCCGCCCCAAACTTAATCGAAAATTGAATAATTCTTGGAAGGAAAACTAGAAAAATCCCTTGACAGAAAGGCGAACAAAAGGAGAATATAGAAATGCCCGCAGAAGAGGTGTTCCATGCCAGTGCAATCCACCCTTTGTTCCCTCGGACCTGCGCCCCTTACAGGCATCGCCCGTCTCGCTTCGCTCAGCCCCGAAGTGCGCGAGCGGGCTGAGGTGAGCTACTTCGCGCTTCCGGCGCGGTCCATTCTGAATCGCGGATCAAACAAGCGGATGCCGTTTGTGTGGACGATCAACCCGTATCGCGGGTGTGAGTTCGGCTGCAAATACTGCTACGCCCGTTATACCCACGAGTTCATGGAGATGCGGGATGGCCTGGATTTTGAGCGGAAGATCTACGCGAAAGTGGGCGCGCCCGAACTCCTGCGGGCCGAATTGCAACATGCGAGGGACAAGGGCTTGCCCATCGCTCTCGGCACGGCGACCGATCCGTACCAACCAGCGGAGAAGCAATTTGGAATTACGCGGCGGTTGCTTGAAGCTTTGGCCGGTTTCAAGGGAATTCGCTTCTCGATCACCACCAAGTCGGTGCTGATTCTGCGCGACCTCGATTTGCTGAAGGTGATGAAAGATAGTGTTGGCGTGCACATGACCGTTACGACTACCAGCGCCCGTCTGGCGCGGCTGCTCGAGCCGAAAGCGCCGCCGCCCGCGAAGCGCCTCGAAGCCGTGGCGCGGCTGGTCTCGGAGGGCATCTTTGCCGGAATCAACGCCATGCCCATCCTTCCGGGCATAACGGATTCGCGCGTGTCGCTCGATCATCTCGCCCGGCACGCCGCCGCAGCGGGAGCCAAGTTCTTCCACGGCAATACGCTGCACCTGATGCCCTCATCCATGCGGTTTTTCATGCCCTTTCTCAAGCAGGAATTTCCGGGGCTAGTCCGCCGTTACCAGCGGCTCTACGCGCGGTCGGCCTACTTGCCTGAAAACTACCAAAAGGAAATCGCCGCCCTCGTCGATGAGTTGCGCGAGCGTTACGGGCTCAATCAAACACGCATGCCCGCTGCGCCGGCGTCAGGCCCGGCGCAGATGACGCTGGGGTTTCCGCCAGAGCCGGGAGCGTTGTAGTTGTAGCGCCGCCGTCCCGGCGGCAGAGAGTCAGTCAGTATGAAAATGCTCAAAGCCGTGCTGTAGCGGCGGCCTCTGGCCGCCGGTCTTTACTATTAAAATCCGGCGGCCCCTTAGAGGCTTTGCCCGCCGCTAAAGCTTGTGCCAGTCGGCAGGATGCCGGCGCTACCCAAAACAGTACGCTTGGCTCAGAACGATCTGAACTTGAGCCACGCGCTCATGAAATCCTTGCCTTTGAAAAGCCACGTTGTACTGTCGACGCGCTCGATGTCAGGACCGGGCTTGAACGCAGGAACGGCGGCTGGCGACACATACTCCACCTTCACTTCAGTGGGTTCGCTAACCGGATAAGGCTTGAAGGAAGAGAGCTGAAGCATTGCCTGGGTAACACGGTCTTCAATGCGCTTTGTGGCCTCGGCGCTCGTCAGCGAGTAGCCGCCTGTGCTGCTTGCGCCGGAGGCCCATTTGACCTCCGCGCATTTGCCCGCGGGCACAAGATCGTGAAACTCGTTGCAGGCCGCGCGGTCGCCGGAAACCATGATGGCGGGAATGCCAAGTTCACCGGCCAGCATCACGCGCGCGCCGATTTCCCCCACCTTTTTGCCATTCACCCAGATATTCTTGATGTCCCAAGTGAAGGAATGCGGCAGGATTCCACCCGGTGTGCCTGCCATCGAGTGCAGTCCGATGAAGGCGAGGGCGCTGTAGGAAGAGTCGAGTCCGAGCGTGGGCGAAACCGGACTGCCACCGAGCAACTGCAACTGGAGCTCCGGATGCTCCGTATGGATGTCCAGCGTGGACAGGTTGTGGCCGCCATAGTGGTTGTCATAAATCACAATGTCTGTGGCGCCGCCTTCGTAAAAACCCTCAATCGCGGCGTTAACTTCCGCAGCCAGGAGCTTGCGCGATTCTGGATAGAGCGCGCCCTTGAACGGGACACACTGCAAGTCAAAATTGAAGATGCCATCGACGCCTTCGAGGTCAGTAATCATGAAGACTTTCTTTGTTGGGCGCGGCGCGGTCTGGGCTTCCGTCAGTCCGGCACAGGCGAGCAGGGAAGCGACGAGCAGCATGTGCACAACGCGCCGGGATATGCGGAAGGTCATGAAAGCAACTCCTTGAAGCGGGGATTTTGCTGGTGCGGCGGCTCCTTGCAGGCTTTTGACCGCCGCTTCAGCATTAAAGATGGGCGAAATCGGTCTGACAATTGTTGCCGAAAGTGAACGAGTTGATGGTAACGCCCGGGGCAGTAGGCGTGAGAACAACCAGGTGGCTGCTGTCGTCAGGATTTGCAACCAGGTAGTACATGCGTGAAGCCCGGATCTCAATATATGAATGGCCCTGCGCGTCGATTTCAACGTCTACGCCCTTATTGCGCGCCGCGAGGTCCTTGCCATCCTGGGTGATGTAGAGGCGCGACGGATGAGCGCGCGCCACATTCATCACGTCGTACAGTTCACGCGCGTGATAGCGCATTTCAAGCTCTCCGCCGGATGATTTCTTTTTGCCTTCATAAATCATGCCGTTGTGATCGGTGCGCCATCTGCCGGCGAGCACAACCCGGCCATCCGCGACCGAAGGGGGCAGCTTGTAGCTAAAAGTCTGATCCATGCGGTAGCCTTCCGGGTTAGCAAGCACGCCGCGG
>DASZAA010000152.1:0-9972 GCA_035945615.1 Terriglobia bacterium | reverse complement strand
TAAAGGCCGGGTGCTTGAGCGCACCAAAGGCGGCTTAATGGTGGATATTGGCGTGCGCGCTTTTTTGCCCGGCTCGCAGGCGGACGCGCGGCCCCTGCGCGATTTGGGGTCGCTGATCGGGCAGGAAATCCGCTGCAAGGTTATCAAGCTCAACAAGGCGCGTAACAATCTGGTAGTCAGCCGGAAGGTTGTGCTGGATGAGGAATTGAATCAAAAGAAAGCCGATCTTCTCGACAAACTAAAGGAAGGAGCGGTGCTCACCGGCCGGGTGAAAAACATCACGGATTACGGAGCGTTTGTCGATCTCGGCGGCATGGACGGTTTGTTGCACATTACGGACCTTTGCTGGGGCCGCGTGGCCCAAGCCTCCGAAGTGGTTCAGGTGGGCCAGGAGCTGAAGGTTAAAGTCCTCAAATACGACCCTGTGAAAGGCCGGGTTTCACTGGGGCTGAAGCAGCTTGCGCCCGATCCGTGGGAAAAGATCTCGACTCAGTATGAAATTGGCCAGCAGTTGAACGGCCGCGTGGTGAGCATCACGGACTACGGAGCCTTTGTGGAAATTGAGCCGGGCGTCGAGGGCTTGGTGCACGTTTCCGAGATGGCTTGGAGTCGGCGGATGAAGCACCCTTCCAAGATCGTCAAGGTGGGTGACCGGGTCTCGGTGCGGATTTTGGAGTTGAACGGCGGCCAGCGCCGGATTTCTCTGAGCCTTCGTCAAACCCTTCCTGACCCTTGGACCACCATCGATCAGCGATATTCGCCTGGCCAGATGGTGGATGGGCGGGTGCGGAATCTTACTGACTTCGGCGCCTTTGTCGAAATTGAAGACGGCGTGGACGCGCTCATCCACATCTCCGACCTTTCGTGGAGCAGGAACATCAAGCATCCTTCGGAGGTTTTGAAGAAGGGGCAGAAGGTGCAAGGGCAAATCCTGAGCCTGGATCCGTCAAAGCGCCGCATCTCCTTGGGGCTAAAGCAGTTAAAGCAGGATATCTGGGGCGATTTTTGTTCCCGCATTCAACCGGGAGCCATCATCACCGGAAGGGTGGTGCGGATTGCCCAGTTTGGCGCATTTGTTGAGGTGGAAGAGGGCATCGAGGCGCTCTGCCATAATTCTGAAATTGATGCCGCGCATACAGCAAGCGGCGCTTCACCTCTCGAAGTAGGCCAAGTCTATGATTTTATGGCGCTCCACCTTGACCCGGAAGAAAAGCGCATCAGCCTGAGTCTAAAGGACGTTGTTCAGCAGCCTGCGGGGCCCAGCGGGTCGACTGCAAAAGGGTCAAATGGCCAGGATGGGCTGGATCGAGCCAATGCGGCCAAGGAAACCAATGTCGAAGAAGGCAGCGTAGCGACAAGTTCGGCTGCAGCAGCATCCGCCACGGGATCTGAGGAACATGCTGCAGCCGTGACCCATAGCGCGGAAGCTGAGCCGTAATTAAGGTTGCTGAAAATGTGTAACGGCGGATTTGTTCCGCCACACCGGAATTGCAATCATTCCATTTATGGCGAATGATCACGACGCCAAGCTGCTGCCCCGTTGAGCGTCGGTTTTGTGGGTTGTGCTGGTTGAGCGAGATAAGCGGAAATCATCCTGAGGAGTGAAAAATGACCAAAGCTGACTTGATCGAAGAAATCTCGCAAGCCGCGGAAATGAGCCGCAAAGACTCCGAGCTGATTGTTGAAACGGTGTTTGGAAGCATCGTGCACTCTCTGAAAAGCGGCGACAAGATCGAAATCCGCGGATTTGGCAGCTTTCGCACCCGCGAGCGCAAGCCGCGCACGGGACGCAATCCGAAAACAGGCGCGCGGGTTGACGTGCCCGCTAAGAAGATTCCTTATTTCAAGCCCAGCAAGGAGCTTAAGGACGTCGTCAACGGCCAGCCCACGGCGGCCACATAAGCTAATTTTTCGGTTGCTCCTCCTATCTCGTCCCCCAAAGTCAAAAACGGTGCGAAAAGTCAGGGATTATGGACTATCTCTGGAGTCCGTGGCGGTTCCGCTATGTCAGCGAAGGAGCGAAAGCGGATGGGTGCCCTTTCTGTTTAATGGCTCGTGCCGACCCGGCGCGCGATCGCGAGCAATACATCCTTCAACGCGCCCGCCTGAATTTCGTCTTTCTCAACCTCTATCCCTATAGTCCGGGCCACGTTCTGGTGGCGCCTTACGCGCACGTGGCCGGTCTGGGCGATCTCGAAGAGCCTGCTCTGCATGAAATGATCACCCTGGCGCGCCGTGTCGAACAGGCGCTGAAGGCCGTGTACCACTTTGAGGGGTTTAACCTTGGCCTCAACGAAGGGAAGTGCGCCGGGGCAGGAGTGGCCGATCATATTCACCTGCACGCGTTGCCTCGCTGGACGGGCGACGCCAATTTCATCTCGGTCACTGGCGAAACGCGCGTGCTTCCCGAAGACTTGGAAACGACTTACGCGAAGCTGCAAAGCTATTTCCAAGGCGCTTGAAGGTTTTTAATGCGGCGACATCTCGCCGCCCGTCGTTATTAGAAAGAGCTGGCTGCCAGAGGCGCCGCTCCAGTTGCCGTGCCACCCAGACCTGACGCCATGAATCCCCGAACTGCCGAAGATGCAAAGCCCTCCGGTTTTCATGTGATGACCAAGCCGGTAGGCCCAATCTGCAATCTCGACTGCAAATATTGCTTTTATCTCGAAAAAGAAAGTCTCTATCCCGCGCATTCAGACTGGAAGATGCCGGACGACGTTTTGGAGTCCTACATCCGGCAATATATTCAGGCGCAGAGTGGAGACGCGGTCAATTTCGCCTGGCAGGGCGGGGAACCCACTCTGCTCGGCGTCGATTACTTTCGCAAAGTCGTCGAGTTGGAAAAGAAATACGCAGGCTCAAAGCGCGTTGAAAATGCGTTCCAAACCAACGGTGTTTTGCTGGACGACCGCTGGGGAGAATTCCTGGCGGAGAACCGCTTCCTAGTTGGGCTATCCATCGACGGCCCCCGCGAATTGCACGACCGCTACCGCGTGGATAAAGGCGGCCAAGCCACGTTTGACCGCGTTTTGCGCGGCCTCACCTATTTGAAAAAACATGGCGTTGAATTCAACACCCTCACTGTAGTTCAACGGCATAATTCCAGGTGCCCGCTGGACGTTTACCACTTTCTCAAGGAAGTGGGGAGCGGCTTTATGCAGTTTATTCCCATCGTTGAGAGGGTGGCCTATCAACCGGATGGCGACGGCCTGGTTCTCATCGGCCCGGCGGCGGACATGGCCGCGCGGGTTTCCGATTGGTCCGTCGAGCCGCTTCAATACGGGAAATTTCTATGCGCTATTTTTGACGAATGGGTGCGGAACGATGTGGGTCGCGCTTACGTACAGATTTTTGACGTGGCGCTGGAGATGTGGCTAGGGCTTCCCGCAAGCCTCTGTGTTTTCCGCGAGACGTGCGGCTCCGCACTGGCGCTCGAACACAATGGGGACCTCTACTCCTGCGATCACTTCGTTTACCGCGAAAACAAGCTGGGCAATATCATGGAAAACCCGCTTGAATTGCTAGTAACCTCTGACCAGCAGGTGAAGTTTGGGCTCGACAAGCGCGATACCCTTCCCCGCTATTGCCGCGAGTGCGACGTGCGCTTTGCCTGCAACGGCGAATGCCCGAAGCACCGGTTTATCCGTACCCCGGATGGTGAAGACGGGCTGAATTACCTGTGTGCTGGGTATAAGTTTTTCTTCCATCACATCGACCCTTACATGAGATTCATGGCGTCTGAGCTGCGCGCAAAACAGGCGCCCGCCAACGTCATGCGATGGACTCGCCTGCAGGACTCATTGCGCGCGCAAGGCCGCCGCCCGGGACGGAACGATCTATGTCCCTGCGGCAGCGGGCTGAAGTATAAAAAGTGTTGCGGCAGAGGCGAGCAAGTTTCATAATGCAGGACAGTTGGTCCAAATCTTTATCTTGCTCTCCTGAAAGGCGGCTATGTCTAAGAAATCCGCTGTGTGCGTATTTTTATTCTCCCTGGTCGTAACCGCGCAAGGTTTGTTCGCAGCTTCGGTGCGGACGAAAATGGTCAGCTACCGGAGTGGAAGCGAAACCGTGCAGGGCTTTCTGGCGGAGCCAACGTCACCGGGAAAACATCCGGCTTTGGTAGTGATCCATGAGTGGTGGGGGCTGACGCCGTGGGTCAAACAAGAGGCGGAAAAGCTGGCCGCGCACGGCTATGTCTCGCTGGCTGTGGATCTCTACCGCGGACAAGTGACGACCGACCCGGCGGTGGCCCACGAGCTTGCGCGTGGCGTGCCGCACGACCGCGCCATGCGTGACCTTAGCGCGGCCTACAATTATCTCGCCTCGCAGCCTAACGTAGACACCAGCAAAATCGGCGATATTGGCTGGTGCATGGGTGGCGGCTATTCGATTGAACTCGCTGAAATCGAGCCACGGCTGGCGGCCTGCGTGGTGAACTACGGGGCGCTGCCTGCGGACGCCGATACGATTGCAAAAATCCACGCCCCGGTTCTTGAGAACTCCGGCGCCGACGACCGGGGCATCTCCCCGCAGATGGTTCACGCCTTCGTCGACGGGATGAAAGCTGCGGGCAAACAGGTGGACGCTAAGATATATCCTGGCGCGGGCCATGCTTTCCAGAATCCAGATAATAAAAACGGCTATCGCCCGGAAGCCGCAGCCGACGCTTGGCAGCGCATCGTGAGTTTTCTGGCCCAGACGCTGGAAGGCAACAAGTAAACATTATTTGTGCCTTGGGTTTTCCCCTTCAAGATGGTCATTTCTTACCGCAACGCCACCTCAAGGGGGAACCCTCTCAAGGAAACTAGCCCGTAGAACAGAAAATCTAATCACATTTCCATCCTCGATCACCTGATCGTTTTACGCCGCGCGAGAATAGCCGGGCGATGCAACGGTCAGCCTCAATCTCATTTGGCCTTTTTGCCAATCTCCGCCATAATAAACGGATAAGGTAACTGAAAAATGCCCGGTGTTATAACGCGCCCTGATCCTGAGAAACTGTTGCGCCGCGTCCAGGCGGAAGAGGAATTCCGTAAGCGTGGACGGCTGAAGATCTTTCTGGGTTACGCTTCGGGCGTGGGTAAGTCTTTCCGGATGCTCGATGAAGGCCGGCGCCGCCGGGTGCGCGGTGAAGACATTGTGGTGGGCGCTATTCAGCCCTACAAATCAGCCGACATTCAAGAAATTCTGCAAAAAATGGAGGTCATTCCGCTCAAGGTTATTGACGAAGTGCCCGTGATTGACGTCAGCGCCATTTTGCGCCGGCGGCCGCAGGTTTGCCTGGTTGATGGCCTTGCGTACGATAATCCACCCTCAAGCGCCCACGCCAAACGCTGGCAGGACGTTGAAGACCTGCTGGCGGCCGGTGTCTCCGTTGTGGGCACGGTTAACCTGCAATACATTGAAGAGTTGCGTGACCGGGTAGAGAAGATTACCGGCAAAGAGGTGAACGATTCCATTCCTCTGGGCTTTGTGAAAACCGCGGATGAAATTGAAGTGGTGGATACTCCTCCCGAGATGTGTACGGAGACGGTTGAAGGAAGGGAGGGCGAGCACCGGCTCACCGAACTCCGTGAGATTGCGCTGCTGCTTGCCGCGGACGTGGTGGACCACCAGCTTGAAGCTTACCTTGAGCGGCACGGAATTGAACAGGTGTGGGGTGCGGTCGAGCGCATCCTGGTGTGCGTAAGCCCCCGCGTGAAGGCTGTGGATATGATTGAAAGCGGGCACCGCAACGCGGAGCGGTTTCGCGGCGAGCTGCACGTGATCTACGTGGCGGAGGCTGAGATCGCACCCGAAGATCAGAAAGTGCTGGAGAGTAATTTTGCTCTTGCGCGCAAGCTCAACGCGCAAACGCACACGCTTGAAGGCGAGGATCCGATTCACACTATCATTGAGTTTGCCCGCCAACACGGCATCACGCAAATTTTCATCGGTCACAGCACGCACGAAAGTCTGTGGCATCGTGTTTGGGGAAGCTTTGTCGACCGGCTCATCCGCCAAGCCGAGGGCATTGACGTGCGTGTGTTCCCCAACTGAGATCCAATCATGACAGATCTTTCTTCCAACCGGCGCGGCGTGCTGAGGATTTATCTCGGCTATGCGGCGGGTGTGGGCAAAACTTACCGCATGTTGCAGGAAGCGCGTCAGCTTAAAACTCAGGGCGTCGACGTCGTAATCGGTTACTTTGAGCCTCACGGGCGCAAAGACACGATTGAGCTTACAGAGGATATTGAAACTATTCCCCGCCGGAAGCTCGAGTATCGCGGCACAGTGTTTGAAGATATGGATACAGAAGCCATCCTGCGGCGGCGCCCTGCCGTCTGCGCGGTGGACGAGTTTGCACACACCAACGTTCCCGGCTCGGAGCGAGCGAAGCGGTGGGAGGATGTCGAGATCCTTCTGGATGCTGGGATTGATGTGCTCACCACCATGAACGTGCAGCATATCGAAAGCTTGAACGACCGCGTTTGGGATTTCACCGGCGTGCGCGTGCGTGAGACTGTTCCGGATTGGGTGGTCCGCCAAGCCGATGAAGTGGTGATGATTGATCTACCGCCCGAGGCGCTGATGAACCGGCTGCGGCGAGGTGTCATCTACGCTCCTGAAAAAGCCAAGCAGGCGCTGCAGAATTTTTTTAAAGAGTCCACGCTCCGGGTGCTGCGGGAACTGGCCTTGCGTCAGACGGCGCACGAACTTGATGTCCACAAGATGGAAAAGGAAGAGCAAACCGTCGCCTCCCAAGCCACGGAGAGTCTTGCCCAGGAGGGCGCGCCTTCGCCGCAGCCGCCAGACCGGGTTCTCATTTACATCACCGCCGATCCCTCTACGGCCATGTTGATCCGGCGTGGGCGCCGCGTGGCGGATTACCTCAGCGCCGATTGCTTTGCTGTCGCCGTGCAGCCGGCTGCTGATGGCCGAGGCGGTTCCGCGCAGCGCGATGCGCTCGAGCGACATCTTAATTTCGCCCGTAACCTGCACATTGAAACGCGCGTGGTGCGAGTGGGCCCCGTCGCCGAGGCGCTGGTCGACTTCGCCCGTTTGCACCGGGTCACGCAGATTTTTCTGGCGCGCTCGCAGCAAGGCCCTTACGTGCCCGTGCTCGGCCGCAGTCTGGTTCAGCAAGTGGTTCGGCTGGCACGTGATATGCAGGTAACTATTGTTGCCGAGAGACGCCAACAGAAGCCCGTTAATTAGCCCGCTCATTGTGAACATGCGGCGGGTGAGTCGATCTATCAACACCAGTAAGGCTTGTAAGGGGCTTCGGGGAAGAGGCAATCCGCTCAGAGGAGAGTTGTGAATGGAAGTTGAGATACCCAAGGTTTATTCGCCCGAAAGCATTGAAACGCACTGGGCGCGTGAATGGGTGGGGCGCAAGCTCTATCGCCCCGCGGATAATGCCGCCGGCCCGAGCTTCTGCCTGGTAATTCCTCCGCCCAATATTACCGGGTCGCTTCATATGGGCCACATGCTCGAGCATACCGAGATTGATATTTTCATGCGCTGGCGGCGCATGAGCGGGGATAACGTGCTTTGGGTTCCGGGCACGGATCATGCTTCGATTGCGACCCAAATGATCGTCGAGCGCGAAATCGGGCGTGAGGCTCTGCCGGATCTCGCGCCCGGACCTGACGCGGCGCGGGTCTGGCAGCGCGAAGGCCAACGATTGCGCATAGAGATGGGGCGCGAAAAGTTTTTGGAACGCTGCTGGCAATGGAAAGAAGCGAATGGCGGCACAATCCGCCGTCAGATGGAGCGGCTTGGCGCTTCAGTCGATTGGACGCGCGAGCGTTTCACGATGGACCCGAGCTACGGGCAGGCGGTGATAGAGACTTTTGTCCGCCTTTACGAGGAAGGACTCATCTATCGCGCGCAATATATTGTGAACTGGTGTCCTCGCTGCATGACCGCGCTTTCAGACCTTGAGGTGATTCACGAAGAGCGTCAAGGAAAACTTTGGTTTATTCGATATCCCTTGGAGGACGGTTCGGGGTTTGTCACCGTGGCGACGACTCGCCCGGAAACGATGCTCGGAGATACGGCTGTCGCAGTCAATCCCACTGACGCGCGATACAGCAATCTGATTGGCCGGAGCATTAAACTTCCCCTGCTCGACCGGGTGATTCCCATTGTCGCCGACGAGTTTGTTGACCCGGTATTCGGCACGGGAGCAGTAAAGGTGACGCCTGCGCACGATCCCAACGATTTTGCTCTGGCGCTGCGGCATAGCCTTCCTCGCATTGCGGTCATCGATGCAAAAGCGCAGATGACCGATGCTGCCGGGCCTTATCGCGGCTTCGACCGCTATAAAGCCCGCGACGCTGTCTTGCGCGATCTTGCTGATCGAGGGCTGCTCGAAAAGACACTCGACCACACCTTAAGCATCGGAACCTGCCAACGATGCAAGACCGTGGTGGAGCCGCTCGTCTCGCTGCAATGGTTTATGAAAATGACGCCGCTTGCGGAACCTGCGCTGGCTGCGGTGAAAGATGGACGTATTCGCATTCAGCCGGAAAGCGGCCTCAAGAAGTACGTGAATTGGATGGAAAACATCCACGATTGGTGCATCTCACGCCAGCTTTGGTGGGGTCATCGCATTCCTGCCTGGTACTGCGATGCTTGCAATGAGGTGATTGTCTCGCGGAAGGAGCCCGCGGGTTGCCCGAAGTGCCAATCCCATCAGCTTCGGGCCGATCAGGACGTGCTTGACACATGGTTCAGTTCCGCGCTCTGGCCGTTTGCTACGCTTGGTTGGCCGGAGCAGACGCGTGACCTTGCGCGTTTCTACCCTAATAGTCTGATGATTATGGGTGAGGATATTCTCTTTTTCTGGGGCGCGCGCATGATCATGATGGGCCTCAAGCTGACGGAGGAAGTGCCCTTCCGCGCGCTTTACGTTCACGCACTCGTGCGGGATGCGGAGCGCCAGAAGATGTCCAAGACCAAGGGTAATGTGCTCAATCCGCTTGAGGTCACGGCGAAGTACGGCACCGATGCCGTGCGCTTTGCGCTCGCCATCAGCGCCGCGCCGGGCACGGACATCGCCTTTAGCGAAGATAAGGTAGAATCTTATCGCGCCTTCGCCAACAAGATATGGAACGCCGGACGATTCATTTTGATGAACCTGGATCGCCAACCGGCGTCCGTGCGCAAAGCTCTCGCAATGGCTTTGGAGCCGGTGCCGGAGCTTGGGTTTACCGACGTCGTGGGAAATCATGGCAATAACCATGCGCAGGCAGAGCTTGCGCACCGCTGGATTTTCTCCCGGCTGGCTGCGATTACGGCGGAAATGAATGAAAGCCTTGCGGACTTCCGCTTCCACGAGGCCGCCTACACCATTTACCATTTTTTCTGGCATGAGCTTTGCGATTGGTATCTGGAGTGGGTCAAGCCGGAAATTGCGCGGCCTGCACCTGAGACCCGAGCGTCTTCTGCCTGGATCAATCTGATGCTTGTCTTTAAGTCGTCGCTCCATTTGCTGCACCCCTTCATGCCGTTTATCACTGAGGAGCTGTCACGTCGGCTTCCCGGAGCAGAGGAGTCGGCGTCAATTTCGTTGTCCAAGTTCAGCTTGGTGGGGGCACGCGCCAAGGATCCTGTCTCCGAAAAGGAATTTGAGGAAGTCCGCGCTTTGGTAGTGGCGGCGCGCAACGCGAAGGCCGAGCGTGGGCTGCAACGCGAAAAGCCCAGCGCGCAAGTGGCGAGCGATGACCGCCGGCTGCTCGCGCTCTTCCGCGACTGCCAGGAAGCCATTCTGCGGCTCGCGGGCCTTGAAGCGTTAAACTTCACCCACGGACGATTGCCAAGCGATGCAGAGCGCATTGCGGTGGACGCGTCGACCGACCTCCGTCTGTTTCATGAAACGAAAGTGGATGCCGA
This sequence comes from Terriglobia bacterium, assembly GCA_035945615.1. Taxonomy (GTDB): domain Bacteria; phylum Acidobacteriota; class Terriglobia; order UBA7540; family UBA7540; genus RH2-MAG17b. The sequence goes on along the minus strand of DASZAA010000152.1, from coordinate 93 downwards.
AGCTGAGCGCGCCCGCCTGGAAAAAGAAAAGAGTAAGATTGAGCAATCTCTGGCCCAGGCGCGACGCCAGCTTGAAAACCAGGAATTTGTTAG
>DASZAA010000151.1:0-4015 GCA_035945615.1 Terriglobia bacterium | reverse complement strand
AGACGCGCCCGCCCGGCGAAGCTCCGCTCTATCCTTTTTAAGAATGCAAAGAAAGAGCACAGAACAGCATTTGTATAGTAGGTCAGTTTGGACTCGCACTGAGCGAACCGCCAAAATTCTAAGGCCCCAATTATGACGGTGGACGAAGTCGCACAAATCGTGCGCGGCATAGCCCAGGGTAATAAAGACCATGCGCTCAGCGGGGTGGCCCAACTTGAAACCGCTAAGGCAAGCGATCTAGCCTACGCGGAAAGCGGTCGCGCTCTTGCCCAAGCCGCTCAATCCAAAGCAGGTTGCATCCTAGTACGCAACGCGTCTTCTCTCCCCGGCCACACTACCATCGAAGTTCAGCATCCAAAGCTCGCTTTCATTCAAGCTGCGCTGGCGCTCGCGCCCACAACCCAGCCGCCTGCAGGCGTTCACCCTAACTCCATCGTCTCGACGCGAGCTAGCCTGGAAGAAAACGTTTATGTGGGGCCTCACGTTGTCATTGAAGGCGGAGTTCGCGTGGGGGCGCGCACGGCGCTCATGCCTGGAGTCTGCCTTGGGGTGGGTGCGCAAATTGGAGCAGACTGCGTGCTCCACCCGGGAGTTGTCCTCTATCCAGGCGCGCAGCTCGGAAGCCGCGTAATTCTTCATGCTGGCGTAGTGATTGGGGGCGATGGTTTTGGCTACGTTTTTGCTGAAGGCCGTCACCAGAAGTTTCCGCAAATAGGCGGCGTAGTGATCGAGGACGACGTGGAAATCGGCTGCAACAGCACGGTGGATCGCGGCTCGCTAGGAACCACCGTCATCGGAGCAGGAACCAAGATCGATAATCTCGTGCAGATTGCTCACAATGTTCGCATCGGACGGCACTCAATCGTCGCTGCCCAAACCGGAATTTCCGGTAGCGTGGAGATTGGCGACTATGTGGTGATTGGCGGCCAAGTGGGGATCGGGGATCATGTTTGTATCGAGACTCGCGCTGTCGTCGGCTCCGGTGCCGGCATCCTGCCAGGCAAGATTATTCACGAGGGAAGTGTTGTTTGGGGCACTCCGGCAAGGCCGCTCGCAGAACTCAAGAAGCTTCACGCCCATTTCGCCCGCCTGCCCGAGCTGGCGCAAAGAGTGAGAGAGATTGAGAGGATTGGAAAGCGGAAGTGAGCCTTTGCAAAGCCCGCTTAAGAAAAAACCTCTGCTTTGCGCTTCCCTTACACCTTGGCGCCTTTGCGAGAAGCTTTGAATTTTTCTATTTTGCTCAGGCTCAAAATTAAATGCCCCGGAATGAACGCACAATGGAAGTCTCAGAGTTCCATTAAACAAATTAAACGACCAGTCCAAATAAGGCCTGACCGTATTCTACTGGCTGGCCATCTTGGACAAAGACGCCAGCGATCTCCCCATCCACGTCCGACTCAATCTCGTTCATCAGCTTCATGGCCTCGATGATGCACAAAACCTGCCCCGCTTGAACTTTGTCCCCTGTCTTTATAAAAGGCGGCTTGTCTGGCCCCGGCGAAGCGTAAAAAGTGCCGACAATCGGTGATTTAATCAGATGGAGACCTTCGTGGGCGGCAGCCGCGGCTTCAGCCTCTGCCTTCGGCCCTTCCCGTGGCGATTCTGTATCTACCAAGCGCGGGGCCGGAGGCGGGGATTGAACTGGATGGACAACAGCAAAATGCGGCTGAGCGGCGGACGGCGCGGCTTCAGCATTTGTTGGAGCCGCCGCCCTTTTGATTCGCACACGGAAGCCATTGTTTTCCAACTCAAACTCGCTGATCCCCTGCTCATTCATCAAATCGAGAATCTCACGAATGCTTTTAAGGCTTCCTAGCCCTTGTGATTCTTCCTTCGGGATGTTTTTACCTGGCATTCTTTTCTTTGCCTCACTCCAGTCTAATACCGCACTACCGGCTTCACAGGATAGCCCCACTTTAGGACGGTCTCTGCCAGACTGAAGCCTGGCGTTATTCCAGCCACCAGCGGTCTTTGGCCGCAGGCGTCAGAATTTGCGTCCCTGCCGCGCCTACCAGAACCGTATCTTCAATTCGGATGCCCCCAAAGTCTTCGATGTAAATTCCCGGCTCCACGGTCACAACACTGCCAGCGGGAATTGGCGATTGCTCACCCCGGCCTATGCGAGGTCTCTCGTGAATCTCAACTCCAACTCCGTGACCCGTGCTATGAGTGAAGAGTTTGTCCAGCTTTTTCGCTGCCAACCGCCTGCGGGCAGCGGCGTTTATCTTGTCCGCCTTTACGCCCGCGCGGAGCGTCCCAATAGCCTCCTGCTGTGCTTCGAGCACCGCCTGATAGAGGAACCTCACCCGTTTTCCGGGCGCGCCCAAGTAGATGGTGCGCGTCATATCTGCTGCATATCCGCCGAGTATAGCACCAAGGTCGAAGATCACCAACTCTCCTGCCTTCAGTGCTTTTGTGGAGGGACGAGCGTGTGGCAGCGCGCCACGCGGCCCTGACGCCACAATCGTTTCAAATGCCACGCCATCGGCCCCTTTGCGCCGCATTCGGAAGTCAAGCTCGCTGGCTAGATCGCGCTCCGAAACTCCTGGGCGCGCTTGCGGCAAGACTTCCTCATAGGCCTGCGATGTCAAAAGGCAGGCGGCGTGGATTTGGCCGATTTCGAAATCATCTTTGACCACGCGAAGTTCTTCGATCAATCCCACAGCCGGCTTCCATACGGCTCCCAAAGGCCCCTGTTTTCGCAGCCGCTCGAATTCCTCAACCGTGAGGTGGTTTTCCTCAAATCCAACACGGCGGGCGCGCAGTTTTTGCAGCCGCCGGCCAGCAGCGCGAAACAAGCCCGCCGTCACTTCCTTTACCTCGACGCCGCGCGCCTGTTCTGCCGCCTGAATCGTGTAACGTGGATCCACCAAAAGATGGCCGCCGGAAGGCCCGAAAACCGCTATCCCTGCGCTTCCCCGAAAACCTGTGAGGTAAAAGATGTTCGCAGGTTTGGTTACCACAAGGAAAGGCAAACCTCGGGCGTCAAGTCGCGTAAGCAGCAGACGCTGGCGGGCTTCAAAGAAACACGAATCGGGTTGTGTTTTCATGGTGTCGAAGCAGACGGCCGGTTTCCGTAGCGCGCCGCGCGGGCATTGACAGGCTGGTGGACGCGAAGGGATTCGAACCCTCGACCTCAGCGTTGCGAACGCCGCGCTCTCCCAACTGAGCTACGCGCCCGTCGTTCAGGAAGCCCAACTCAATATAGCAAAAAGCGCCGTCCCCACGCAAAGACTCGCGTCGATATGACGTTCGAAAACAGTTCCAGCGGCTAGCTATAGCACATACCTTGTTCCGAGTCCCAATTTGCAGAAGCAGGCCAGCAGCTTACAATTACTCCCCGCGCGCGACGGCATACGTCCGCCTTGACAATTCTCCGATGGAGGAATATAAGTAGGACTTCTAGGCATTACAAGGAGCAAGAGGAATTAGAACTTCTCAAGGGAATGCTCGATCAAACGGCGGAGTAACTGGAGTTTGTAGCGCAACGTTCGCTTTTTAACGTTGCGGCATTTCGTTTTAAGACGGCGTGAAAAAACCGCAGGGCTAAAAGGCGAGCCCTGCGCTACAAGCGCCTGCAAATACAGGTTAGGAGTAAAACATGCGTTGGTATCAACGACTATTGCGAAGAGGGCGAACTGAAAAGCAACTCGATGCCGAACTCCGGTTCCACCTGGAGCGGCAGATCGCCGATTACATCGCAACCGGCATGTCGCCGGAAGAAGCGCACCGACGTGCGCGGCTGGAATTCGGAGGGCTTGACCAAGTGAAAGAAGAATGCCGGGACGTAGGCGCGGGGCGGTTTGTTGAAACACTGATCCAGGACTTGCGCTTCGGCTTGCGCCAACTCCGCCGATCGCCTGGGATGGCTGCTGTGGTGGTGCTTTCACTCGCGCTCGGAATCGGAGCCAATACGGCGATCTTCAGCCTCATGGACGCCGTGATGCTAAAGAATCTCCCGGTGAAGAAGCCTGCCGAGCTCGTACTGCTTCAGTGGGCTACACGGCAGAAGGGA
>DASZAA010000150.1:0-10081 GCA_035945615.1 Terriglobia bacterium | reverse complement strand
GAATCACTGGCCGCAGGGCCGCTAGGCTGACTCCATGCGGGGATTTCATTTCCAGCACCATGACCGTGATGATGACGGCGATCACGCCATCGCTAAAAGCTTCCATGCGGCCTTTGGTCATTTTCTATCCTCGTTCCAGCGTATCGTTTGCTGCCACGTGCGAATCTTCGAGAGTCGCCGGAATACGTTTGATCACAAGGTGCTACCTCGTCCTCTCAATTCAATCAAAATCCGTATGGTTGGGCCGACATGGAAGCCTCGGCATTGGGTTCTGGCGGCGAGCGGTGGAAGAAACCACACGTGACGATTCCACCTTGCCAGCTCGATTTAGGGGTTCAGGTGCCCCATCCTGCCGGCTTGATAATCCTCGACCGCGTGTATCAGATCTTCCCGGGTGTTCATCACAAACGGCCCGTAACTTGCGACAGGTTCGTTGATCGGTTCGCCGCTCAGGACAAGAAGGATCGAGTCTTTTTTTGCGTCCAATGAAACATGCTCGCCGGGAGCACACAGAAGAGCAAGCCGGGCTTCTCCTTTGAGCGATTGTGACGCATTCACGACCACATCGCCGCGAAGCAGGAAGACCGCCGCATTGTGGCCCTCGTGCAGGTCCAACCCAGCGTGATTTCCGGCCTTTAACCGAACATCAAACAGATTGAGTGGAGTGAACGTTTTGGCCGGCCCTTGAACTCCGCTCAGTCGGCCAGCAATGATTCGCGCGTGTCCCCCGCCGCCGAAATCCACGGCCTGGATCTGCTCCTTGAGGACAGCCTGATAGCGTGGCTTCGACATCTTATGGGCCTTGGGTAGATTCACCCAGAGTTGAATCATCTCGAACGTGCCGCCTTGCTTGGCGAATTCGCGCTCGTGCTGTTCCTCATGCACCACACCTGATGCTGCGGTCATCCATTGAACGTCTCCGGGACGTATCGTACCGGCGTTTCCGCCGGAGTCCCGATGTTCGACAGCTCCCTGGTACGCAATGGTCACAGTTTCAAATCCGCGATGCGGATGTTCTCCCACGCCGTGCGGCCGGGCAGAGGGTTTGAAATCGGTCGGCCCTGCGTAGTCAAGCATCAAAAATGGGTCAATTTCCTTTTCGAATCCATTGGATGGGAAGAGGTTCCGTACATGAAAGCCATCTCCGACCCAGTGGGTTGATCCAGGTCCATATATTCCCACCACTTTCTTCGATTCTGCCATTTTAGTCTCCTTTCAAATCCTCGAGCGCCGACGGCCATTCGGGTCAGCAGACATACGATTCTTTTCTAAGAGGTCTTCCGCGCCCCGTCCCAATTTGCGCAATAAAACGATCAAGGCGCGGCGCTCCTCAGGATCGAGCACTGAAACCGCGTGCCCCATGGCCCGCTGGTGGCTGGCAAACGCCTTGCCAATAAGCGAGCGCCCTCGCTGGGTCAAGTGAATGATGCGCGCGCGCCGGTCATCGGAGTCGCCGCAACGCTCGACAAGCCCGCGCCGCTCCAGGCGGTCCACCGCCGTCGTAATCGACCCACTGGTCAGAAGGACTTTTGCACCGAGCACATTGACCGGCAACGGGCCTTTGTGCAGAAGGGCCTCCAGGACGCCGAAATCGCTCCGGCACATGCCCAGTTCTTCGACACTACGACGGGCATGGGTTTCGAGGACCCTTCCGGACCTCCACAGCACCAGCCAGAGGTGAACCCCGCTGATGTCGATCTTAGAATCCAGCCGGATTTGCTTTTTCATTTTCATTTACCTTGATATTAAGATGCTTTAAGTCAAGTAAAGTTACACCCTTAATGAGCACCCAAGAGGCGATGGGCGCAACTTTTTGAGAATGAAGGGTATGCCTGCCGGGTGGGTGTACTCTAACGCGGTGGCCGCAGAACTATGGCAATGGAAGTGTCGCGATCGGGAAGGTGGTCGCGCACACCGTCATCGTGCGCTCGGTATGCTGGAACGGTTTTTAAACACAAGCCAAATCACAGGATGCGAACCGACCCCTTCGTGATTCGGAGTGGCGGATTGTCCGCGCAATCTGAGACTGAGACCATGGATGCGGACATCGCTCTATGTGAAGAATTGGCTTGAACAAACGCTGGTCATTCCCCCTGTTGTGCTCCCCAGGGTGTGCTAGATCTATGCCGTTAGAAATAGAACTTCAGCGCAAACTGAATTTCTCTTGGATCGTTCGCGCCGTCACGCACCGAAGTGATCCTGCCAAACGTGGATGGATTGGTGAAATCCAGGAAGCTTGGCAGCCCGAATTGCGGCGTATTGGTGAGGTTGAACACCTCGGCCCGGAATTCCAGGTGTGTGCTCTCGCTGGTTCGAAAATCCTTAAAAAGCGAGAAATCAAGGCGGTGATAACCGGGTCCGAGCGCCTGAGTGGGTGCGCCGCCCAAGACGGCATAGTCCGTTTGCGAGACGGCCGTTGCAGGCGCAGGATTGGCAAATGCGGCTGGGTTGATCCATTGATTGACATCATGGGCGCCCGCATAGATATTCTGGCCCGTCAGGAGTGCATTGCATCCGAGACCTGCCGACGTCCCAATGGGGCAGCCCACAGTAAAGGGCTGTCCGTCCTCAAGCGTGAGTATCCAGTGAGTTTGCCATCCCGCGACGATTTGGTTCACCACTCCCTTGCTGTGACCCAAAAGACGGTGTCCGCGACCCAATGGAAGCGCATATCCGCCGCTCAGATGGAAGACCTGAGGAATATCAAAATCGCAAAGCGCGTAGTCGCCTTGTATGCCAAAGCCCGGGATCCCGGGTGCGCGATAGCCTCCAATGTCGCCCGTCAGCAGCGTTCGAGCGTCGGTGCGGCATTTCGAATAAGTGTAGTCCGCGAGGAAATTGAACCCGTTTGAAAACTTCCGCTCAAACGTAGCCTGAAGGGAATGATAGTAGCTATTTCCTTCGGTGAATTCATACGTGGCATTACGCTGGAAGTCGGGGAAGGGAACAAAAGCTTGCGGGTTCGCACTGGGAGGGGCAATGTCCTGGATGGTATTCGCGCCGGGTTCTGTGCCCAGATGATGGGCTTGGTTGCCGACGTACCCGAGCGAGACAGTTTGATTGGCCGTAAGTTGATATTGAAACGTCAGATTGTAAGACTCGGTGTACGGACTAAGATAATGAAATTCATCGCCTTGAAGCGGAGTGGCGCCCGTTCCCGTTATGCCGAGGGGAGTCAGGGGAATGCCAGTAAATCCATTTTCAAAAGTCCCGATTTCTCCGTTCGGATAAGTGATAGGGTTGCCGGGATTCGGGTTGAAGAATTGCTGCTCGATATCAAAGGGGTAGTTCTGTGAACTGTGAACCTGCGGCTGCTCATCCGCGCCGTAGAACAAACCGTATCCGCCACGCACCACAAGCCGCGGACTGATGGTATAGGCGAATCCCGCCCGCGGCCCAAAATCAGTTTTCTCAGCGGTGATCAGCGTCGCATTGCTTGAGCACACCTTCTGAATGCCGTCTTTTTGGAAGCTGGCAAGAAATGCAGGAGAGAGCAGGTTCTGGTTGCATTTCGCTTGGGGCAAAATGAATTGAGCCTGTCCCGGAGGGCCGTCGCGGAAGGCCGCAAAGTCATTGAAGACCTCAACGCCCGGATCAAAATATTCGTAGCGGAGACCGAGGTTGATGGTCACATTCTGCCGCGCCTTCCAATCGTCCTGGAAATAGCCCGCGTAGTAGTTTCGAGTTAAGTCAACGTTCGGAAGGTTCGAAGCGTAGACTTGGTCCGCCCCACCGGCATTATTGATGCCTCCAGGCACGGTCGATGCCATAGGCGTTAATAGTAATTGAGCGAGACCCGTGTTCCCGCCGCCGGTGCTTGGAACTTCCGTGTAAGTGCCGTCGAAACTGAACTGGCCGCGTGACCATGCGGGCTGATAGAACACCTGCTTGATGTGCTGGAACTCAAAGCCTCCCTTAAAGGTATGCTCCCCATAGACTTTGGTAAGGTTCTCTGTAGCCTGCGTAGTCTGGTTTGGCTCGTCGCTCGGGAGGAAGCTGGAGCTGCCAATTCCCGTCAGACCGGAAATGCTGAAGGCCGGCAGTCCCCCGTTCTGCGGAACTTGCTGGATGCCTTGAATGCCGAATTGGGCCGGAATTCCAAGCGTATATGCATTGGGCTGCACGCGAGATGTTGCCTCGCGGTTCACCCCAACGCGCGCCTCATTAATGAGAGTAGGCGAGAAGGAATGCGTTTCGCTGAGGACGGTGCTCAGCGTGGGATTTTGCTGGTAGCCTGCGTTGAAACCGCCTCCGTCCGCAACCCCTTGAAACGGGGCTGGAGAAAACAATGAATTAAGCGCAAAGCTGACCCTGCCAAACATCTGGTCCTTATCACTGAAATTGTGATCGACGCGGATGTCGGATTGGTCAATTTGATTTTGCAACGCCGGATTGTTGGTGTAGTTATTAAAAAGGCCCGGACCGTTCGCCGCCGGGTACAATTGGAGCAACTTGATCGCGTTCGCATCAAGCCGCGATGACGGCAAATGATTGAGAAGCGCGAGTTGGCTGGCGGAAGTAAAATTCTTCACGCCCACCAGGCTGCCTTGATAAAACGGGTCACGAACAAAGCCCGTGGTCTGGACAGGGAGCCCTGTGACCGGATCAATTTGACCCGCGGTAACAGCGCGCGTAGTGGCGGGATCAAAAACCGTTCCAAGCGGGAACACGCGGCCAAGAGCGTCGGTTCGTGTTGCGGAAGGACTTGTGAATTGATCATTGATCAGGTCTGACAGGTTAGTGAAGCCGCTCGAGGCCTCAAGCGCCGTTGGCACGGTCGACGTGAAAGGCTGGCCTTGCCGGATGCGCGTCCCTTCGTAATCCACAAAGAAGAAGGTCTTGTCCTTCCCATTGTAAATATGGGGAATGATGACAGGCCCCCCGAAGGCAAATCCAAACTGATTCTGCCGGTATTCGCCTTTTTGTATGTGGGCTGTATTCTCAAAGAAATTTGCGGCGTCAAACTTATCGTTGCGAAGAAATTCCCAGGCATCTCCGTGGAACTGGTTGGTGCCAGACTTGATCGTCCCGTTGAGTACGGCGCCGGCCCCGCGGCCTAGCTCCGCGCTGTAGTCGGCTGTCTGAACCTTGAATTCTTGGATGGCGTCCACCGGAGGCAACAAAACGTAATTGGTGCCGCCCAGGAAATCAACCTGATTGCTATTGTTGTCGAGCCCGTCGAGCAGATAGTTGTTTTGCGCTGGCCGTGATCCGTTAGCGGAAAACGAGCCGGACTGGTTCAGTCCACGCCCGTCGATATTTGCCATGGAGGCGCCCGCCACAAGCTGCGCAAGAAAGGTAAAATTACGGCCATTTAAGGGAAGATCATTAATCTGGCGCGCCTCAACCACCTGTCCTACAGAACCATTTTGCGTTTGAAGCAACGGCGGCGCTGAAGTTACCTGAACGGTTTGAGAAACCGATCCCAGCGGAAGCGTAATGTCCACCACTACTTGTTGTTGGACGCTTACTGAGACATGCGGCTGGGTTACGGTTTTGAATCCGGTCTTTGCCACTTCAACACTATATGTCCCAATTTTCAAGGGGGAGAACGTGTATGAGCCGCTGCTTGATGAAATGGCGGTGACAGTGAAGCCGGTGCCCTCATTGGTCAGTTTAATATTTGCGCCGGGAACCACTGCGCCTGATTGGTCCTTCACGACTCCCAGGATTTCACCTGTATCGACTTGACCAAAGAGCACGGCGCATGTGGCCAACATGAGACCCATCAGCATCACAATTCTTACCAGCCGATCCAACGCAGTGGCATGCTTCATGAGAATTTCCTCGCCCATCACCCCCTCTAGCTGTGGTTTCAGTTCGAAATCTTATAAGCTTGGCCCGTTTCACATATTGAAATAGCCAGCCAACTATTAGAAGCACAATAACATAAGCTGTAGAAACTGGTCAAGGTACGCATTGGATTCAAATTACGACTTTTGTCCGCTGAGCAAATTCTAATCTGTTGATAAAGGGATTAAGTGGTTGACTCTCCAGTAGGCAGGCCCATAGAATCGTTACGAATTTACGCCGGACTAAACGGATGGGCATTGAAGGCAACACATTGCGAGTTTTCGCAGAAGTTTGCACGCATCCAATTTGAACTTGAATGGTGGGCCGGGAATGGGAACCTCGCGTAGGAAATTCATGCAGACTTCGGCGGCTGCCGCGGCGTCCAGTATGGTGCCAGGGGCTACTCTTAAAGGCGCGGCTGGTCAATCGCCCGTCCAGCCATCTCTAACGCCGCGAGATAAAGAGCTCGATCCGATTGAAATCGCCAGACGCCATGCGTTTGTGAAAGACTCGCCCACGCCGAATTTTTTTGAAGGAATGCTGCTGGGCAACGGGGACGTGGGATTGTGTGTGACCGTCCGCCCTGATGGGCTTGGCCTGCACATTGGCAAGAATGACTGCTGGGATATCAGGGTAAGCGAAGATAACTACCGTGATCTCCTGACCGAGAGCGAGCTTCTAAACCTATGGCGTTTGTCGGCAGACCAAGCGAAGAGGATGGGGCATCCGAAAATGATCGAACTTCAGTCGCAGATCCCCATCTTCCAGGACTATGCCAATAGGGCAGAGGCCACATACCGCAAGCCTTGGCCCCATCCATGGCCTTGCGGGAGTATTTGGATTCATTGGGACCCGCGGCTGGTGCGCGTGGCGCGCCAATCGCTTGATCCCTCAAATGGCTTGCTGGAGATCGATCTCGTTCTTGGCGACGCGCGCCGCACGCGCGCCGCAGCCGAGGTAGCCGGCCTGCCATTCAATGCGTCGGAAAAACGCATCCGCGTTTTCTGCCTGGTAGATTGGGATTCTGGCCTGGTTTCAGTTACCACCGACGGCTCCGCGCCATTTTCGTCGGTGGCCTACTACCCCGATTACGAGAAAGAGGCGATGCTGCCTCTGCCTGAGGTGACAGGCGGTGGAGCGCAAGGTTTTGGCGAGTTTTTTTGCACCCAGTGCCTCCCCTTCACCCCACCCACCGACGATGTTCCCTATCCACCTCCCTCGTCCAAAGATAGCAATTTCGCGTTGTACGGCAGGGTTGCCGGGTCGTGGACCGTTCCGCAGCCGGATCCAGTTTTAGCGCGTGGCCCTTGGCTTGAGCGCGAGACACCTCACGTATGGCTGGCGCGTTCCGAGCCCCAGCCTTTCCGCCTCGATGTCATGGTGATGACGCCACGCGATCATCAGGATAATGTCACGCGCGTCCGCCTCGAGGTCGAGCAAAATGCTCGCGTCGCCGCCTCCGAAATCAAGCGGCGATCGGCGGCGCGCTGGAAAGAGTTCTGGTCCGCCTCAGCAGTGGAGTTCGAAGATCAGGAGCTTGAACGAATCTGGTATCACAATCAATATTTCCTCGCTTGCTGCCTGCGCGAGGGCAAGGTTGCTCCGGGTTTGGCGGGCAACTGGATTACCCAGAAAGTCGGCACATCCTGGCACGGCGACTATCATTTTGACTACAACGTTGAGCAAATCTACTGGGGAGTCTTTTCAAGCAATCATGTGAGTCAGCACTTCCCTTACATTGATCTGATCGAACATCTTCTCCCCGCGGCCGAGAAATGGGCCAAAGAAAAATTTGGGCTTCCCGGCGCCTGTTTCCCGCTCTCTGCGTACCCTACGCCGAGTTTGGCCAATGCGGACCCCGCGCCTCCATGGTTCTTCCTGATATGTGATACGCCTTGGGCCGTTCAGAGCCTATGGTGGCACTACCGCTACACGATGAATGAAGATATTTTGAAACGTGTGTATCCAACGCTGCGCGCGGCTGCCCGATTTATCAGCGCCTATGCTAAAAAAGGCATCGATGGCAAATACCATATCGCTCCAACCCTCTCGCCTGAAAATTACGGCCTCACCGTCGATTTCCGGCTCAACCGCGATTGCATTGTAGATTTGGCGCTCACGCAATTCTTGCTTGATGCGGTCGATGAGGGCTCCAAGATTCTGGACCTTGATCAAGAAGAGCGCGGCCAGTGGTTGGAAATACGCGAGAATCTTGTTTCCTATCCCGAAACTCAAGGTCAGTTTGGACGGGTCTGGCTCGATGTAGCTGACGGACCCCCGGAGTGGATTTTCAATACGCCGAATACGGCCGCGCCGGTCTTTCCAGGGGAGCAAGTCGGAATTGGTCTGCGGCCCGAATTGCTAGAAATTGCCCGGCGCACCACAGAAACCATCCGCCTTGAAGGAGGCAACGATCTTGTGTTCCAGCCTTTGTTTCGCTCCAGGCTCGGCATCCTTAACCTGGATTGGTTCAAAAGCGAAGTGCGTTACTGCCTGCTTCCTAATGGCATCGCCAATGACCGCGCGCGGCAAGCAGGCGGGCGTTATACGGACCAAACCGACTTCGATTTCATGATGCGGATGCTGGTTTGGACGGAAAACTTTTCTCTTCCTGCGGTATTGAATGAGTGCATGATGCAAAGCTTTAGCGGTGCGATACACCTCTTTCCAAACCCCCACGGGCTCGGACGGGCGCGTTTCCAGAACCTTCGGGCCATGGGAGCGTTTCTGGTGAGCGCCTCATGGGACGGGAAGAGCGTCTCGCCTGTGACGCTCCTGAGCGAAAAAGGCGGGAACGCGAAAATTGCCAATCCGTGGGGGCAATCCGCGACGCGAGTGCTCCGTCTGAGCGACCATTCCGAAATAAAGGCCGAAACCAAGGGGACGATCTTGAGCTTTCACACCACGCCTGGCGAGCACTACCGGGTTGAACCGTCTTAGCGGCGACGTGACCTCTTCAGGATGAGACATGGACGACCGCCTTCCTTTCCAAGCCCAACCCGAATGAAGACTGCCTCTATCTGAACATCTGGATGCCAGCACTACGAACTTCATGAATCTCGTATTTCGCTTATTTTTCCAACGTCACAAAACCCGCGCTTGACATATACCCCCAAAACGTGTAGTTATTAGCTACCCTATCCGATCAAAAATTTAACTGTGAAAGCGAGGTAGACCTATGCCCGATCAGCCGAAGTCTAGGCACAAGGAGGAGCCTTTGGTCTCCAAGCTGGTAAAGGACCCCAAAGCGCCGCCCAGTACCCTTCTACTCAGTGGTTTTCTCGGCAACTCGTCGGAGGAGGATCACACCCGCCTGTATCTGGATCCCCAGCTCAGCGATTACGTTGAGATTCCGAACGACGCCATTTTGAACACGGAAGAAATTCCGAAAGACCAATCACCCTTGGGGGGAACGTATGTGTGGATTCAGCGGGACGCCCAGGTGATTCACGGAAAAGTGGGACCTGACCGCCCGAAAGCCAAGTTTTTGGAGGGGCAAATCCAGCAACAGTATATGCGGGCAGTGGGGGGAGCCGCGCCGGTTCCGGCGCTCCCCGTAACCAATCCCGCTGTAGGCTGCCACCTGCCGAGCCCGCTCGACGGCTGTCCGCCGCCGCCATCACCTGTCCCGTGCGGCGGTCCGACGCGGCTTGACCCGGCCGGCTGCCCGCCGCCCACACCGGTCTGCCCAACGCATCCGGTATGCCCACCCCCACCGACGCAATTTTGTCCATCGCATCCCGTGGTGTGTCCGCCCCCGACCATTCAACTGTGCCCGTCGGTAGGAATTCCGTGCCCGCCGCCGCCGACCCATCAGTTGAATTGCCCGTCGGTAGCCATTATTTGTCCGCCGCCGACGCAATTCTGTCCAACGCATCCTCTTGTATGTCCACCCCCACCGACGCACCAAGTGCAGTGCCCGTCGGTAGCTATTGCTTGTCCGACGCCGGTGCCGGAGCTTTGTCCATCGGTAGTCCATGCTGTTTGTCCGCGGCCCAGTGTGATTTGCCCGTCGGTGGCCATTGTTTGTCCGCCGCCAACGCATACGCCGGCGCTGTGCCCGCCTCCTTTGACTCTACCTCCCAACTGCCCCGTGGCGTCACCCAACTGTCCGCCCCCGCCCCCCGGAACACCCGTGGAAGGCGGCGGTGTCGCGCAAGCCGCGTATCTCGCGGGAAGCGTGTTGCCACAGTTAGCTTGCCAGCAGACGGTATATCCGTGCAACGTGTCTGCCGCTTGCACGCACGTCGGATGCGTCACTCACATTAACTGCCCGCAACCGACGACT
>DASZAA010000149.1:0-5668 GCA_035945615.1 Terriglobia bacterium | reverse complement strand
ATTATTTCTCCTCCTAAGTCGGCAATAAAATTCCGGAAATCGTGGGTGAATTTTGGTTGTCTTGCGGTCGAGCACCTTCAGCAGGCATGGAAAATGGCGTTCCTTTCCTCGCCTTTGAAGGAACAAACGTCATTAAGGGAAATAATACTAACACGAAAATAGCAGAAAACAAAACTCTTTTTCAGTAAAGGGCCGACCGGCGGATATAAGGAGTCATAACCGCTCTATAAATACAGGATGAATTATAGCGTAACTTGGATGTCACAGAGAACAAAACTGGTTCTTCAAATGTGATATTTCATGGCCTATACCGCTCCATTACCTGGCAAATCAAGTGATCGCCGCGATTAGTTTGACCAGCTTGGATCCCAGTTTTCTCCCTGGGTCGTGAGTTGCTTCTGATGTGTTCCGTCGGCCAACATAATCCAAACTTCTCTTTTCCCGGTGCGGTTGGATTGAAAGACGATATGCCGTCCGTCCGGCGCCCACCAGGGGCGATCGTTGCTGCCAGCGTTGTGCGTCAACTGCGTGATTTGTCCCGTGCCGATATTAATGGCGTAGATATCGTAGGTGCCGGTTTCAACCACCGCCCAAGAGAAAGCGACAAACATCCCGTTGGGTGACCATGTGGGCGCGTCGGCGTCGCCGCCGGAAGTAAGTAGCCGGCGCAAGTTAGTTCCGTCCGAATTCATCATGTAAATCTGCGGCGAGCCGCTGCGGTCGGAAACAAATGAAATTTCATTTCCGGTTTTCGGATTCCATACGGGAGAAATATTGACGCTGTGGCTGAAAGTCAGACGCTGCAAACCCGTTCCGTCGGCATTGGAAATGTAAATTTCGGGCGTGCTGCTCATGCTGGAACAGAATGCAATTTTTTTCCCGTCAGGCGACCACGCCGGAGTGGTGTTCAAGCCGTGATAGTGCGGGAAGGGAAGAAGGTGATGCGAGAGGAATGAAAAAATGGAGATTTGCGGAGCGCCGCTGGCATAGCTAGTGAAGGCAAGCTTTGTGTCGTCGGGCGCCCAGCGGGGCGTCAGGCATAAAGACCCATAGCTGGTAATGGGATGCTGATTGAAGCCGTCATAGTCCATGACCCATATTTCCTCGTGGCCGGTGCGCTTACTCACAAACGCGATTTGGCTGAGGTTGATGCCGGGGATTCCACCGCCCAAAGTCTGAATAATCTCGTTGGCGAAGCGGTGCGCCGTCTCGCGCGTGGAGACTTCGTTTTCCGTGGCGATGTAACGCTTGGCCAGCACGGAAGGGTTTGAGGGATTTCTGACGTCGTACAAATATGCGGTCACAACCAGATTCCCATTAATAACCGCCGTGTTGCCAAAGGCCAGGAACTGCGTAGAAGCCGGAGGATTGGTCCATTGGTCAAAGACTACGCTGCCGGGGTCTGACGGCGTTTTGACCGGATACATGCTTTTGCTGACCATCTGAAAAATGCCAGCGTTATCGAGATCGTCCCACAGCACCTTATTGAATTCTCCCGTCAAGTTGCCGAGGTTTGGATCGCTCGATTGCGCGGGGAAATTGGCAACCGCGATGCGAATGGCCGCATTTCCCCGGTTAATAATGGCCTGTATCTGCGGCGCTGCCTTCGCGCCCTGGAAAAAGCTAAGGATAACGGGGGCTACAAGTATTAAGGCAAGGGTCGAGCAGGTTTTTTGTTTCATGATCCTCCCAGAAGGCTGTCGCTATAATTCGTCATCTTCATCAACACCAGCTTTACTTATCGGCGAAAATCAAAATACAGGATAACGTGCACATGGTCTTTTTTGTATGCTGAGGGAAGCGCCGGCAGCGGGTTGGAAGCCAACACGGCCCTTTGCGCCGAGCGGTCCACCTCCGGGTTGCCGCTGGATTGCGTTACTTTAACATTTTCGACGTTTCCATTCCTTAGAACATCAAACTCCACGTAAACACGCGGGGCTGACATAACTCTCGGATCGATGATCGAAAGCAGCCAGTTGCTGCTGACCCGGTCTTTTAGGGCTTCTACATACCAGCCAAACAAATTGCCAAAATTGTCCGACGTTCCGATGGCGCCTGTGCCGTTAGTGGTCGTAATGGGCGTGCTGAAACTCATTTCCGGCGCGCCGCCCGCCTGCGTCAACACGGCGTTCGGCGGCGGCGGAACCTGCTGTTTTTGAATGCGCTTGTTGAGCAGCAGGTCCGGCTGCCGTTGCAGAACCACCTTGGGCTTTTCCTTGGTGCGGAGGGGCGGCAACGGCTTTTCGAGTTCTTTGAAGCGTTGAATTTCGATGGCATTGGGCGGCGGCGGCAACGGCGGTTGCGGCGGCGCCTTATAAAGTTCGGGGTTGTTCAATTGCACTCTGGCGGGTGTTTCCATTGCGGGGTGCGGAAGAGGAACCCCTGGCAGGCTAGTTACCGCATTGACCCGAATGGCGCTGCCGCGGTCGAAATGGCCCCATCCGGGTCCGTGGTTGAAATTGAGCGTGACGTAGAGAATGCCTGTCACGACGATTCCCAGGTGAAACAACACCGAGGCCACCAGCGAGCCGCTAAGGCTCTCGCGCCTTCTATACGCCAGTGGAAAGCTTGCAGTGGACATGATGGCGAAGCTTTCTGCCCTCTTCTTACTCCTGTCTTTTGGTCCGTAACGGAGTCGTCACGATGCTGACGTTGGTGATGCCCGCCTGTTTGAGCACGTCCATGACTCCGGCAAACGCGCCGAAGGGCACCGCTTCATCCGCCCGGATGTAGACAGGGGAATTCGGATCGCCGCCGAGTTTCTTTCCCACAATCGATCCCAACTGGTGGATATTCACCGGATCATTGCCCACGTAAATCGTCTGTTCCTTGTCCAGAGTTACCACCACTTTTTCGCTCTTCACCAGTCTCACGGTATGGGTTTTAGGAAGAGTAACCTCGATCCCGGACTGCAGGATGGGGGCGGTGAGCATGAATATGACCAGCAGGACCAGCACAACGTCCACCAGCGGCGTGACGTTGATTTCCGAGAGCGAGGTTTGCGTTGTCCCTTTGTTGGAAGTGAAGGCCATATATCCTCATTCTCTTCTTTTCAGCTCTCTCCCAGGGGAAGGTTGCGAGCAGTGCGCCAGGTGATGGGCGAGGTGCCGGTTTTTATTATGTGAAATACCGCTCCGTCATGTTGAGAAACTCCAGAGTGAACTCGTCTAACATGCCCCCAAATTCTTTGATGCGCTGAAGGTACTGGTTGTAAGCGATTACCGCGGGGATGGCGGCGAAAAGTCCTCCGGCAGTTGTGATCAGAGCTTCGGCAATGCCTGGCGCTACGCTCTGCAACGATGCTCCGCCGGCCATGCCGAGTCCATTAAACGCATCAATAATGCCCCAAACGGTGCCGAACAGCCCGATAAAGGGGCAAACGCCGCCGGTTGTGGCAAGCCAACTGAGCCAGTGCTCCATGCGCGAGAGCTCTTCTGAAGACGTCATTTGCAGCGCCCGGCGCACGGCCTCCAAGCTTTTGATGCGCGGTTTACCCGGGTTCTCGGTGTAAACCGCCTGGCTTTCAACTTCACGGTAGCCGCCCAGGAAAACGCCGGCCACGGGGGCGGAGGTCATTAAGTGTTCAGCCGAGGCCTTGATTTCCGAAAGCTTTTTGCTCTGGCGAAAAATCTTGAGGAACTTCAGGGATTCCCGGCGCGCGTTCTTGAAGGTGCTATATTTTTTGAAGATGATGGCCCAGGAAAACACTGAAAAGAAGAGAAGGATCAGCAGCACAATACGCGCAACCAGGCCTGTGGTTGCTAAAAGATGTCCGATTTCACCTTGCGCGAATAGAAGACAGGCGACTCCCAACTAACCTCCTTCTGCATCGGGTTTTGCGTTCGATTCATACAAGTCGAACCTAACATAAGCTGTAAGTGCCGTCAATAAAAGCGCGAATAATGACAGCCTCATCGCAGTTCCATTGACAGGCGGCGGCCGGTTCGCTACGCTCAAACATTTGACGGCGCGAACTGCTGAAGGAGAATACACCCGACAAACCCATGCCCGAAGAAAAACTCCCATCACGTTCCGAAGACTTTTCCGAGTGGTACAACCAGCTTGTTGTTCGTGCTCAACTGGCCGATTACGCTCCGGTGCGCGGCTGCATGGTGGTGCGTCCTTATGGTTGGGCGCTTTGGGAGAACATTCAGCAGGCCCTCGACCGCCGCTTCAAGGCCACCGGCCACCAGAACGTCGCATTCCCGCTTCTGATCCCCCGCAGCTTCATTGACAAAGAGAAGAGCCACGTCGAAGGCTTCTCGCCCGAGCTTGCGGTTGTGACCATCGGCGGCGGCGAAGAGCTGGCCGAGCCGTTGGTGGTGCGCCCCACGTCCGAAACCATCATCGGGCATATGTGGGCAAAATGGATTCAGTCGCACCGCGACCTGCCCGTGCTGATGAATCAATGGAACAGCGTGGTGCGTTGGGAGCTGCGCACCAAGCTGTTCCTCCGCACGCTGGAATTTTACTGGCAAGAGGGTCACACGGCGCACGCCACCCGCGAAGAGGCGGAGTCCGAAACGCGCCAGATGCTCGACATCTACACCGATTTCGCCGTGAACGACGCCGCCATCCCCGTCAGTCCGGGCCGCAAATCGGACGCGGAAAAATTCGCTGGGGCCGAGACCACCTATTCCATCGAGGCCATGATGGGCGACGGGAAGGCGCTGCAATCGGGCACGTCGCATTTTCTCGGGCAGAACTTTGCTCGCGCCTTTGAGATTCAGTATCTCGACGCCAGCGGCCAACTTCAGCATTGCTGGACCACGTCGTGGGGTTTGTCGACGCGATTCATCGGCGCCATCATCATGGTTCACGGCGACGACCAGGGTCTTGTAATGCCCCCGAAGCTCGCGCCTGTTCAGGCGGTAATCGTACCTATTTTCAAAACCGATGCGGAAAAAGCCGCCGTACTCGAAACCGCGCGCAAAGCGAAGGCCGGTCTTGCGGACGCGGGAATTCGAGTGACGCTCGACGAGCGCGACGGAGTCAGCCCCGGATGGAAGTTTAACGATTGGGAGATGCGGGGCGTTCCGTTGCGCATCGAACTCGGGCCGCGCGACGTGGCGAAACAGTCTTGCGTGCTCGCGCGGCGCGACCGGCCCGGAAAGGAAGGGAAGACCTTCGCTGCCCTTGACGGGCTTTCCCAAACGGTGGCGCAACTTCTCGGTGAAATTCATCAATCTCTCTACAACCGCGCCTTGGAATTTCGCAAAACCAATACGAAAGACCCCGCCAACTACGATGAATTCAAGGTCGCAGTCGAATCGGGTTTTGCCTCCTCCTTCTGGTGCGGCGCGAGTGATTGCGAAGCGAAAATTAAGGAAGAGACCCGGGCCACGATGCGCTGTATTCCTCTCGATCAGGCAGGCGGCGCGGGTTCCTGCATTTTTTGCGGCAAGCCCGCGACGGCGCGCGCCATTTTCGGCAAAGCGTATTAGCGCCTCAATGCTTTTGTAGCGCAGGGTTTCCCGCCATTGGAAACCCTGCGGCTTTTTGCCGGTTCTCATCACCAACCGCAGAATTTCTGAAATGCGAAACCCTGCGCTACAAAACCACTACACCCATCCATGAAGCCAATACCAGGCTAATCCCATCGCTTCGTGCAAGAAATCCTCGTTAATTTGAATCGCTTTCCAGCAGGGGAAGTAGTCTCTGATTTCAG
>DASZAA010000148.1:0-5875 GCA_035945615.1 Terriglobia bacterium | reverse complement strand
GCACCATGCAGACCATTGCAATTACAGTCTGCGGGTTGTTCCCAGTCCACCAGAAAAACCGGGAGCTGCGAAAAAAACGTTCCATGCGACAGGATCTGTTGCTTTTCACGACCGATACGACGCATTGATGTCGATATAACCGTGCGTGAGGTCGCACGTCCAGATGCGCGCCGAGGCGCGGCCCTGATGAAAATCAATTGCCAAGGTGACATCTTTTTTATCAAGTTCCTTTTTCGCGGCGCTTTCATTGAAGCCTGCGCTCAGCCCCTTCCGGCAAAGCAATAACTTGTTCACGCGAATATCCACTTTGCCGGCGTTGAAGACGGCGCCAGAATATCCCACCGCGCACAGAATCCGTCCCCAGTTAGCGTCGCTGCCCGCGACGGCGGTTTTGACTAGTGGCGAATTGGCGATGGCGCGCGCGGCAAGGTCAGCATCCCGTTGAGCGCGCGCGCCACGGACCTCAACGGTGATCAGTTTGGTTGCGCCCTCGCCGTCTTTAGCGATCATGCGTGCAAGCGTAGCGGCCAGCTCCGTAAGGCCTTCCTGAAAAAAATTGCCTTCGCGCGTTTGCATATTTATGCGCACGCCAGAAAGGCCGCTCGCCAGCGCGACTACCGTATCGTTGGTGGAGGTGTCCCCGTCAACCGTAATGCGGTTGAAGGATTCTCCCACCGCGGCGCTGAGCATGGCTTTGAGATCGCGCGGCCGGGCGGCTGCATCGGTCGTGATAAAGGAAAGCATAGTTGCCATGCGGGGGTGAATCATGCCTGACCCTTTGGCGACGGCCGCGAGATGAACCCAACGTCCGCCGATTTTACCGCGCAAGACGCACGACTTGGGAAATGTGTCTGTGGTCATAATGGCGCGGGCAACTTCTCCGCTGTTTCCGGCTGCGAGTGACGCGCACATGCCAGGCAATCGATTTGTGATCACACGAGCGGGGAAGGGCATGCCGATTACGCCGGTCGAGGCCACCAGCACTTGGTTTGCCGGCACGCCGAGGCATTCCGCCGCCGAACGAGCCGTCTCTTCGGCGGCGCGCGCTCCGGCGCTTCCCGTGCAGGCGTTGGCGTTGCCCGCGTTCACCACGATTGCGCGGGCGCGCCCACGCGAACGCGCGAGATGACGGCGCGAAAGCAGGACGGGCGCGGCAGCCACGCGGTTGGTGGTGAAGACGCCCGCCGCGGACGTCGCCTCCGCTTCCGAATAAATCAGCGCCAAGTCGAGCGATTGCGCGTCTTTCTTGAAGCCGGCGCGCGCGGCGCTGGCCGCAAACCCTTCCGGCGTCGCAATATTTCCTTCGATCATTTTCCAGGTTGGCATGGGATCACTGATTGAGGTTGTAAGGCGTTTCGTGAAGGTTCGAGGGCGGCCCGGAAAGCTGAATTGAATCAAGGCTTTCGTTGCAGGCTTGGGTAAACACTTGCTGGTTCGCACCACCGGTGGTGCAGACGGCCTGAATGAGGCGGTCGGGCGCGATCACGCGCGCCGTGACGGTGGTGATCTTTGTGCGTGGGTCAGGCCGCGTGATGATGTAGGCGTCGCGGCCTGCCAGGCGGACGTGCTCAAAGTGATAGCCGGGCAACTCGCTTCCGGCGTCTGTGGCTTCAGCCTGGTTGAGAAACTGTTCGGTAAACTGCGAAGCGTGGTCAGGGTTAGGCAACAGCGTGAGGGTTATGGATGGACTTCCGCCCGAAATATGAGAACGGTAGATTTTCGCGCTGTCACCCGTATCGGCAACTGTGCCGTAGATGCCCGCAGCCACCTGCATTTGGAGGCCTAGCGACGCTTTCTGGTAAGGCAACTGCTTGAGCGCGGCGTCCTCCACGCGCTGTTCGTGCGCGGGAATCCACCGCTTCAGCGCGTATTCAGTGCCGAAAACTAGCACCGCAATCACAAGGATGATCAGCGTAGCCCACTTTTGCGTAAGCATAGAATCACATCGTAACGTGCGCCGCCCAAGGGTGCAATCGGAAGCGCGCGAGCAGGCCGGAGTGAGGCGGGTGGCCACGGTCAATCGGATTTTTGATCGATTGTGGCCATCCGCCGAGAGGCCTCTGCAGCACGACGCCCATCCGCTGAGGGCGAATCCATGCGATGATAGCAACTTTGGTTGCGGCGCGGACAGCGCCGCTGGACGAGATACACAATGACTTTTCCCGATGCTCTTATTCTCTTTGGCGCCGCACTAGTGGCGGGCGTGATGAACGCGGTGGCCGGGGGCGGAAGCTTCTTCACCTTTCCGGCGCTTTTGTTTACCGGCGTCCCGGCCATCCCGGCGAACGCCACCTCAACGGTGGCCGTGTGGCCGGGGAGTGTGGCTAGTGCAGTAGCCTATCGCAGGCGGCTGCCCCGCGGCCCGCGAATGATCGCGCCCATGCTGGTGGCGAGCATCGCCGGAGGGCTTACGGGCGCGGGCCTGCTGCTCCATACGCCGCAGGAAGTCTTTTTGCGCATCATCCCGTTTCTTTTTTTCGCGGCCACCCTTTTCTTCGCTTTTGGCAAGCGGCTGTTTAAAGGGGCGAACCTGCTGAAACACGCGGAATCTCCGGAAACGGCGCGCCCGTCGTGGCCGCTGATCACGGGCGTGTCGCTGCTGCAATTTGTCACGGCCGTCTATGGAGGTTTTTTCGGCGGCGGCATGGGTATCCTGATGCTTGCCTTTCTCACCTTGCTGCCCCTCGGCGATATCCATGCCATGAACAGCGTGAAAACGGTACTTGGCGCGGCTATCAACGGCGTGGCGATTGTCGCCTTCATTGCCGCGCGGGTTATTTATTGGCCCCAGGGCGTCCTGATGCTGACCGCCTCCATTCTGGGCGGCTACGGCGGCGCGCATTACGCTCAGAAGCTTAATCCCGCCCATGTGCGCGCCTTTGTCGTTGTAGTTGGATTTGCCATGTCGTTTATTTTCCTGTGGAAATACCGTTAGGTGGAACTCCGAAGATGAGACGCAGTAGGGCTCGCAGGGGAGTGGGAAGCAACCCATGTATTAGACATTTTTAATCTTCCTTTGTTTTCAATCATCACTAGGCTTCGTTCCGCAAATTTTGTGTGTCCTGCCCATTTCCTCCGGCCATTGTTCTAATCTTCGGGACCACTCTGTGGGGCAGACCGCCACCTTTGCGGTCTGCGGCCTTTGAATGCACAGAAAACCCGCAGACCTCAAATACGGAGGTCTGCGCTACAAAAAACCCTACATT
Source organism: Terriglobia bacterium (assembly GCA_035945615.1). GTDB lineage: Bacteria > Acidobacteriota > Terriglobia > UBA7540 > UBA7540 > RH2-MAG17b. The sequence goes on along the minus strand of DASZAA010000148.1, from coordinate 2,669 downwards.
TCCAGCTTGGCCCGCCACTCTGAGACGAATGAGACAGTTTACATTAGAAACGCTGATTCTAAATAACTTCTTGGGTTCGTTCCGTGATTTTTTTGCGTTTTTTGTTCCTTCCCTCCCAGCCTTCTTCTAATCTTCGGTACCGCTCTGTAGTACAGACCGCCGCCTCTGCGGTCGGTGGCCTTTGAATGCACAGAAAACCTACAAAACCTATCACATCACTCTGAGATTTTTGAGACAAATGGGATAAATGGGACGATATTTTCGCGCATGGCTGTAGTGGGAGGAGTTGCGACTGAGAATGCCCGCAAACTGAACCGGGTAGGGGATCTGACGGGGCGGTGGAGATGCGCAAGAAAGACGGCAGACGAGGTATCATTGAGCCGTGATCCGTCAAATCCTGCACGTTGACATGGACGCTTTTTTCGTCTCGGTCGAAGAACTCGAAGACCCCTCGCTCATTGGCAAGGCGGTGATTGTTGGCGGCGACCCCGGCAGCCGAGGCGTGGTGGCGTCCGCCAGCTATGAGGCGCGTAAGTTCGGCGTACATTCCGCCATGCCGCTGCAGCAAGCCAAGCGCCGCTGTCCGCACGCCATTTTCATTCGCGGCCATTACGAGAAGTATGGCGAATATTCCCAAAAGATTCATCAAATCTTTACGCGCTTCACGCCGGCGGTGGAGATGGTGAGCGTGGACGAAGCCTATCTGGACATGACCGGCTGCGAGCGGCTGCACGGGCCGATGCTGCACGCCGCGGACACGTTGATCCGTGCGGTAAAAAAGGCGACGGGCCTAAGCTGTTCGGTGGGCGCGTCCACGTCCCACATTGTGTCCAAGATTGCCTCCGACCAAGCGAAACCGCACGGGTTGCTCTGCATCTTCCCCGGCTGCGAGAAATCCTTTCTTGCGCCGTTGCCCATTCGCCGGATGCCTGGCGTGGGTAAGGTGAGCGAGCCGAAGCTCCGCGCTTGCGGCATTGAGACCATCGGCGACGTGCAGCGACAAAGCCCGGAAGACCTCAAGCGGCGGTTGGGGAAGTTCGGCGGGTGGCTGTACCGCAAGTCATTGGGGCAGGATATTGAAGCCTATGCCTGGCACGAGGAAGCCCGCTCCATCAGCCATGAAACCACATTCGCCGCCGACGTAACGGATTTCGAAATCATCCAGCAAACCATTTCTGAACTTTCTCAGCGCCTGGGCCACCGCCTGCGGCATAACGGCTTCATGGCGCGTACCGTGGGCTTGAAACTTCGCTATGCGAGCTTTCAAACTGTTTCGCGCGAGCGCACGCTCCGGCAGCCTTCGCACTTCGATCTGGAGATTTATCAGACCGCCCTCGATCTATTTCGCGTCACGTATGATCGCAGGCAGAAAGTGCGGCTCCTCGGCGTGCGCGCCACGAATCTTGTGACGGAAGCGCGGCAAGCCAGCCTGCTCGACCAGGAACGCGAGCGCAAGATGGGCCGTGTGCTCGAAACCGCTGACCAGTTGCGCGGCCGTTTCGGCTTCAGCTCGGTGCAATTTGCCCGGTCGTTAGGAAAGCGGGACGAAGAGAGATAATCTGTGGCGGCCCTTCCAATTTCTGGCGGCGCTGAAGCTCCGCCCCCCTGAACTGGCTCCGGTGAAACTGCTTCAGCGGGGCAAATGGGCTTGTAGCAGCGGTTATACTTAAAAGAGGTTGACATCATAGAAGAAAGATTGGAGAGGCAAATGTATAACGTAGTGATTATCGGCTCGGGTTGCGCTGGGCTGACGGCGGCGATTTACACGGCGCGCGCGAACTTGAGCCCGTTGGTGATCCGGGGGCATGAGGCGGGCGGGCAATTGAGCCTGACCACGCTGGTGGAAAATTTTCCTGGCTTTCCCAAGGGCGTGCAAGGCCCCGAGTTGGTTGAAATGATGCAGAACCAGGCTGCCGAATTCGGCGCAACCTTTTTGGAAGGCGATGTGACACGCGCGGACCTTTCGCGGCGGCCCTTTGCGCTTGAGATGGACGGGCAGAAGCTCGAAACGCGCACGCTGATTATCGCCTCCGGGGCTTCGGCCAAAATGCTCGGTCTTGAATCGGAAAAGAAGCTGCTCGGCCACGGCGTTTCCACCTGCGCGGTGTGCGACGGCTATTTTTTTCGCGGAAAAGACGTGGCAGTAGTCGGCGGAGGCGATACGGCGGCGGAAGACTCGCTCTTTCTGACGCGCTATGCGAACAGCGTCGCTGTGATTCACCGGCGCGATCATTTGCGCGCCTCAAAAATCATGGCGGACCGGCTGCTGAAAAATGAAAAGATCAGGCCTGTGTGGAACTCCGTGGTGACCGATGTTCTGGACGCCTCAAAAAATGAAGTTACCGGCGTGAAGTTGAAGGACGTTGTGACCGGCAAAGAGAGCGTCTATCCTTGCGACGGGCTTTTTATCGGCATCGGACATTCGCCCAACACGGCGCTATTCAAAGGCGTGCTGGATATGGATGACCTCGGCTATCTTAAAACGGTGAATGGTTCGAAAACCAATATTCCAGGCGTATTCGCGGCGGGTGACGTGCAAGACCGCGTCTATCGCCAAGCCATCACGGCTGCTGGATCGGGCTGCATGGCGGCTATTGATGCGGAGAAATTTCTGGAAGCGAATCACTGACCACAGGCAATTGTAGCGGCGGCCTCCGGCCGCCCGTCAT
>DASZAA010000147.1:0-8028 GCA_035945615.1 Terriglobia bacterium | reverse complement strand
TCATAAGCGGGCGCGAATTGATCCACGTAATTCCGCTGGACTCGATTTCCGGCTGCTGGCCGGGTGGCGCGGCTTGAGGGCCAGGAGCCTGAGTGGGCGGTTGAATGCCTGGCTGGCTGACCGGCGGCAGCGCGGTAGCGGCGGTTTCGGTGGTCGGAGAGGGGAGAACTTGCGATGGGGCAGGGAATTCTGGGGCCTTGAAATCAAGCTCCTGGAGTTCGCCCTCAAAAAGCGCCGGTTGCTGGCCTGTCAGCACGATGGTGCCGGTGGCCAAGACAAGGAGAAGAAATCTAGTTGCCGCCTTTTTCACGACCCGTATCTCCTTTCCGGGATGAGTTTATAACGGATTGAGCAAAAACCAAAGGGAGGTAAAGGCTCACAGCTCATTCTTCGCCTTCAGCGCGCTCAGGAATGGCGAGTTCGCGCGTCGTGGCCTCAATCGGTGGCGTTTCGGCGAGGTCTTCGCCGCTGGCCGCGCCCAACTCTTTGAATTTACGCGCCGGAATGAGCACGCGGCTTTCGAGCGATCCGGTGGCGTTGTTATAAGCGGCCACGGCTTTGTCGAGCGCGTCCCGAATTTTGGTGAAATGGTTGATAAAAACCAGCAGCCGGTCGTGGAGCTGCTTGCCGAGGTCGCTGATCGCGCGCGCGTTCTGTTCGATGTTTTCCTGCCGCCAACCGTAGGCCGCCGCCTTGAGCAGCGCCACCAGCGTCGTGGGCGTGGCCAGAACCACGCGCTTTTTCATGCCGTCTTCCATAAGCTCGTGGTCCTGTTCGAGCGCGGCGCTGAAAAAGGATTCGCCAGGAAGAAAGAGCACCACGATTTCTGGATTTTGATCAAACTGGTCCCAGTAAGGCTTGGAGGCGAGATTGTTCATGTGGTCGCGCACAAGCCGGCTATGACGGGCGAGGGAGGCGGCGCGTTCCGCATCATTGGTGGCCGAGGCCGCTTGAAGGAAAGCCTCGAGCGGAGCTTTTGCGTCCACTGCAATACGCCGTCCGCCGGGAAGGTTCACCACCATGTCCGGGCGCAGGCGGCCCGTTTCAGTAGTAAACGATTCTTGCTCAGCAAAGTCGCAGTGCTCGGCCATCCCGGCCAGCTCCGCTGAGCGTCGAAGCGTCATTTCACCCCAACGGCCACGCACCTGGGGGCCGCCTTTAAGCGCATTAGCCAGACTGCCGGTCTCTTTTTGCAGTTGCTGGCTGACGGTTGAAATGTTTTCGAGCTGTTTTTCAAGGCCGCCGTAGGCTTTTTCGCGGTCCTTTTCCATCTGCTGGATTTGCTCTTGATAGCGGCCAAGCATTTCCTTCAGTGGCGAGACGAGCGACCCGATAGCCTCTTGCCGCTTTTCAAGATCGCCCTTCGCCTGGGCCTGGATGGTTTCGAATGTGCTCTTTGCGAGGTCTATAAACGCCTGGTTGTTGCTTTTTAAAGCTTGAGCGGATAAGGCGTCAAACGTGGCGGTCAATTTGGCTTGCGCGTCTTGCAAGAGCGCGCGCTGCTCTGCGAGATTGTTTTCGGATTGCTGCAACCGCGTTTCCGTAGCGACACGGAGTTTTTCCTCCGCGCGCAAGTTTTCCCGCAGCGTTTGCAGTTCTTGCGTCTGCGCGCGGAGCTCGGTGACAGCGCCCTCGGCGGTGCGAATCTTACCTTCCGCTTCAATTCGAGCAGCAGCGAGCGCGCTTTGCGCTCGCGCCTTCATCCATAAACCCGCGATGACGGCGCCGGCAACGCCTCCTGCAATCAAAGTAATCCATGGATTCATATAAAGCCTCGAAAACGGATCAGCTTTCGTGCGCCGGACAGATGGGAACGTAATTACACCAGCGGCAGATGAAGCCGGGCGCTGCGGGAAAATGGCCGCTTGCAATCCCCACTGCCGCCTCGCAGATCTTTTCCACCGCGCTCTCGAGTTCCTGGGGAGTGCGCGCCGCCGACACCGCCTCGTTCGTGGTTAGATTATAGAGTGTCACGCGCGAAGGACGCATCCTGAATATGTTTTTCGCCGCCAGAGCGTAAACCGAAAGTTGCAGACTCTTGTCCGCGTCTTTCTGAGTGCGCGCGCGGCCGGTCTTGTAGTCAATCAGTTCGACATCGGGTAAATCCCCCGGCGTGCCGTTATATGCGGGTTTAACTTGGTTGATTTGGTCGATGCGGCCTTCGAGCACGGCGTTTTCAACATTCATCTCGAAGCTTTGCTCCATCTGGATCTTGGTTGTGTCGATAGCGAGCGCGTTGTGCTTTTCAACGAAGGCGCGAAGCTGGTCGAGACCTGCTTTGCGATAGGTCTCTTCCTGGTATTCGTCATCGAAGCCGGCGCCCTTCCAATGGCCGAGATAGAACTGCTCAATTTGATCGAAAGACGGCAACAAACCATTGCTATTGCCGCGCAGCTCAAAATAACGCCGCACGCTTTGGTGCATAAGATTTCCGAAGGTCAAGGCAGCCTGGGGCGCCGTGGGAATTTTGAGTATGTGTTGAAACTTGTATTTAAGAGGGCACGCCAGGTAATCCTCCGCGGAAGTTGCGCTCAAGCGCAGTTTTCCTTCTGCGATCTTTGCCGGGCTAGAGGCTGCCCAGTCTGAAATGGAAGGATGCAGCCCGCGAGCATCTGTTCCGGCGTCGTCAAAAAGTCTGCCTTGCTGCTCGATCGCTGTTTCGGAAAGAAGGAGTTTCGCTTTTCCGGAAGGCTTATTTTGACTACGAATCACCGCAGGCGCGGGCAGAATGTCGCGCTCGGGAGCCTCGATGATTTCGAGATCTCGCGTTCTCACGGCTGGGTCTGAAAGCAAGTCCTGGATGAAAACGGATTGCTGCCGCTCCGATTTCGAGACGCTAGAGACGTATAAGCGTTCCTGGGCACGCGTGAGAGCGACAAAGAACAACCTTCGCTCTTCCTGCAGGTGGATGTCGTGTGGCGGTGTTGGTCCCTTACGCAACGCGGAGGGGAATTTGATAACTGGGTTGCGCTCGGTGGTGGGGAAGCGCCTTGGCGAAACACCAATAACGAAGACGACTGGAAATTCGAGACCTTTTGCAGCGTGGACGGTCATCATCTGGACGGCATTCGCGGGGCTTTCGGGCGCTTCAATCTTGCCTCCAGCCTCCAGGAAATAGTTGAAGTAATCGATGAATTCGGCCAGGAGGCGGGTCTCGCTCTTTTCCTCCCACTGGCTTAAAAACTTGTGAAATGTTTCTAAATAACGTAGCTCTTGAGTGTTCGCCGCATCCAGCCATCCAAGCCTTTCGGTGAGTTTGACGGCCAAACCCGCCACACCGGAAGATCGAGCCAGGCGGCGAAAGGTTTTGAGGAGCTTTTGAAACTCACCCCAGCCGGTTGCAGCCAGGGCTTCGGTAATTTCCGGCGTGGCTTTGTTTGTGAGCACATCATAAAGCGAACAATGAACGCGCGAGGCGCGCTCACGGATGAGTTGCGCCGTCGATTCGGGAATCTGCCAGCACGGCGCGAGCAGTACGCGCGTGAAGCTGATATTGTCATGCGGGGAGTGGATCACCCGCAGCCACGCCACCAAGTCGCGCAAAACAGTAGCAGAAAGAATGGAAAGCCCCCGGATGGAGAGCGGCACGCTCCTCAAGTTTAATTCACGCACCAGGAGGTCGCGGTAATTATGAGCGCGATAAAGAACAGCCATGCTTCCGCATGAGATCCCTTTGCGAGCCAACCGTTCAATTTCATCCGCGATCCATGCGGCCTCATCCTCTGGATTTTGGGCCTTAATGAGGTAAACGGCAGGCCCTTCAGGACTATGTGAGGTGAGGACGGGTTTTTGCGCGTAGCGGTCGTTGTGCGCGATCACGGCTCCCGCCGCGCGCAGAATCCTTTGGGTTGAGCGATAGTTCTGCGTGAGGTAAACGGTCTGATGCCCTGGAAATGCTTGGCTGAACATCTCAAACGCGCCGTGCGAGGCGCCGCGGAAGCGGTAGATGGCTTGGTCATCGTCTCCTACCGCCGTGATGGCGTATGGCGGCGGCACGAGAAGTTTCAGCATCTCCGCTTGGGCATAATTTGTATCTTGGAACTCGTCCACGAGGACAGCGCGAAATTGAACGCGGGTCTGGTCGAGAGCCGCCGGGTCGCGCTGCCAGAGCGCCACCGTCTCGCTCACCAAGCTGCCGAGGCTGCTTGATCCGCTCTCTTCAATCATTCGCCTGCTGGCGTGAAACACATGAGCGAGTTCCTTCTTCTTGAGGATGTCTTCCCATTCAAGGTTCTCTGCCGCCGGCATGGGCCGTGCGGACTCTCGCAGATCAGGATGGCGCGTGAAGAACTCGCGCTCGCACTGCTGGACGTAAGAGTCGAAATCGTCCGGCTCGATCAGTTCATCCTGGCAGCGCGAGAAAAAATCATTCAGGTCGTGCAGGAAGGCCCCGGGTTCAGCAAGTTTTTGATAGAAGTTTACCCCAAGTTGCGCCATGCGTCGCCGCAGGAAAATCCACACGTCGATTTTGTCTAGGAGCAGTCGTTCTTCATGATGTTTGCACAAAACCTGATAGCAGAACGCGTGAAAAGTGGAAATGACAGGAGCGGTTTTGAGATCAGGCAAGGCTTTGGTTATGCGGTGCTTCATCTCGCCCGCTGCCTTTTCCGTAAAGGTCAAGGCAAGGATGTTTTCCGGGAGCAGCGGAGGTGAGAACCCAGACTCGCCGCTCAAAAGATATACGATACGCTCAGTAATGACGCGCGTTTTGCCCGTGCCCGGCCCGGCAACCACGAGCAAGGGGCCGTCGCCGTGGGTCGTGGCCAGCTTTTGTTCTGGATTGAGCTCCGGCATGATGTAATCTTCCCTGGTTTTGAAAAAGCAAGCAATGGGGGGTTCTCATCTGCTACTCTAACCTATTTGAGGCGCGGTGCTTCCTGACCGGTTGGGCGGCGCATAGGTGGCGTAGTCGCCATAAATGCGGATAGTGAGCATCGCACACCTCGATGAATCGGGACATGTCTGCACCAGTAAAAAGCGAATATGCGCACATTCGTGTTGATCTTAATCAGTCTCCTTACATTTTCATCCGTGCTTTTCGCGCAGACCGATGAGATCCAGGTCTACGATGCGGAGATCGAGCCGCCCGGCATATTCAATCTGATGGTCCACATGAACTTCACGCCCGACGGGCGCACGATCCCTGATTTCCCTGGCGCCACTATCGCCAATCACTCGTTCAACGGAGCGGCCGAATGGGCCTACGGCGTCACGCCATGGTTCGAGCAGGGACTTTATCTCCCCGTATACTCGCTTTATTCGACGAACCATGGCGCGGCGATCAATGGCTTCAAGATTCGCGAGCTGTTCGTCCGGCCGCACGCTCACGATCACACGTTCTTCTACGGGATGAATTTTGAGTTCAGTGTCAATGCCGACTATTGGGAAGACCGGCGCATCACCTCCGAGATCAGGCCGATCGTAGGGCTACACTTGCATCCCTTCGATTTCATATACAACCCAATTGTCGACACGGACTATACGGGGGGCTTCGGTAATCTCCAGTACAACCCGGCGGGCCGGATTGCATACAACCTCAACGATCGATGGGCTGTGGCCGTCGAAGAGTACGACGGTTTCGGACCGCTGCGCCACTTTGTGCCCTCCCGCAATCAGTTTCACGAAATCTGGGCGACGATGGATCACTACAGCAGCAAGTTCCTCGGCATGGATATTGAAGCAGGGATTGGATACGGTTTGACGCCGGGGTCGGATAAAGTAACGCTCAAGCTGATGCTGTCGCGCAACCTCAACGCGCACCGCTGGCGGCCGTAGGGGGAACCGGAGGCCACACGTCGCGCTGTTCGCGATATGTGTGCAAAACGCACTCGCGGAGACGGCAAACGACGGCGCGTCTGCGCCACGCGCCGGTAGTTCCAGGTTTGCCCGTAATCCAGGATTAACAAGGGCGTGTCGGCGTGTTCACGTCAGCCGCGCCGCGCTGCCTCGATGGCGGCGACATCGATCTTCTTCATCGTCATCATCGCCTCAAAGGCGCGCTTTGCCTCATCGCCACCAGCCGCAAGCGCATCCGTCAGCGCGCGCGGTGTGATCTGCCAGGAGAGGCCCCAGCGGTCCTTGCACCAACCGCATTGACTTTCCGTGCCGCCATTGCCGACGATCGCGTTCCAGTAGCGGTCCGTCTCTTCCTGATTCTCCGTCGCGATCTGGAAGGAAAAGGCCTCGCTGTGCCTGAATGCCGGGCCGCCGTTGAGACCAAGACAGGGAATGCCTAGAACGGTGAACTCCACCGTCAGCACATCGCCCTTCTTGCCGCCGGGATAGTCCCTCGGCGCCACGTGAACCGCGGTTACTTCACTAGCCGGAAAGGTAACGGCGTAGAAGCTCGCCGCCTCATGCGCGTCCTTGTCGAACCAGAGACAGATCGTGTTCTTTGCCTTCATGTTCGTGTGCTCCGTTCCCAGTCAAATCGATCTCATAATGCAACCAACTTAAAAACAGCGAGAAGAGTTTGCAGGTAAGCTGTGAATCGAAAGATGAAATCTTCTGGCGGAGAGGCAGGGATTCGAACCCTGGGTACAGCTTTTGACCGTACAACGGTTTAGCAAACCGCCGCCTTAAGCCACTCGGCCACCTCTCCGCGCGCGGTAATTCGAATCTTATCACGAATCGACGGAAATCGTTGACGTTACAATGAGTGTGCGGACGTAGGTTCAGTAAATTCCAGCCGATTGCCCCACGGATCGTTCGCGTAGAAGCGCCTGAGATCTCCAATCGTTGTGTCCCAAACGCACTGAACACCAGCGCCTTGCAAAACTAAGAAAACAGCATCGATGTCGAGAACAGCAAAGGCGGGATGCGACTTGGTGGCTGGACTGAAAGGCTCCTCGACGCCAATGTGAAGTTGCCTAGCTCCAGCCTTGAACCAACAGCCGCCGCGCGCTCGCAGCGGCACAGGTTTTTCGATTTCCTCCAGTTCCAGTAAACGGCCAAAAAAGTCTCGTGCTTCTCGCTCGCATCCCTTCGGAGCCGCAAGCTGAACGTGGTCGATATCGTGCACCAGCATTGATCTGGTTTCCTTGGTTTTAATGCGGAGAACTATGGGTACTACTGCGTTCTATGATGTCTTCAATAAAACAGGTATTTTCTCCATCGTTCATCAGACTTGCCCATCATTCGCATCAACTGGCGGCTGGTGTGAAGGCTGAAAGATTTTGGCGGACGGGTAAGCTTAAGGCCGGCTTCTTCCGGGAGCCGGTCGCCCTTGCGGTTGTTGCACGGATGGCAGCACGCCACCAGATTGTCCCAGTCGGTGCGCCCCCCGCGCGAACGCGGGATAACGTGGTCTAATGTCAATTCACCCGCGGGGAAGATGGTTCCGCAAAACTGGCATGTGTAACGATCTCGCAGTAGGATGTTCTTTCGGGAAAGCGCCCGGCTTTGATGGGGGATGTGGCGGAATTCACGGAGGCGGATCACCGACGGCACGCGCATAGTCAGGCGCGGAGAATGGACAAAATCCCCGTCGGCCTCTTCAGTCGTAGCAACTCCCTTGAAAACCAGGACCACTGCGCGGCGGACAGGAGTTACGTTAATAGGCTCGTACGAGGCGTTGAGCACGAGCACGGGCGCCTGCAACACGCGTTGGTTTGGTTCTGACACTGTCTTGTTCGCTGCGAAGACATTTGTGGGACGCGCAATCGTGCTGTTGAATCACGCACGCAGGCGCGGCCCTTTCCATCTCTGGACCAGGCATCTGGCATTTATCCCAGCTTTGGCCGCCAGATGAGTAAATGTCATTATGTTCGGGCGCGCCACAAGTCGTCAACAGGAGGGGGAAACGGATGGATGTCGGGAAACTGAGGCGTCGCCCTTGCGAGCGTGAGCACAGCCACTTGGCGCGCGCCGGTCCGCTTCAAGGCGGCGGCACAGGCCGAGACTGTGGCCCCGGTGGTCATGACATCATCCACCAGAATGACGTTCCGGCCGCGAATGCGCTCAGGCTGCGCCACCGTAAATACTCCACGAACATTTTCCCTGCGCGCGGCTTGGTGAAGGCCGCTTTGA
>DASZAA010000146.1:0-6089 GCA_035945615.1 Terriglobia bacterium | reverse complement strand
TTGGCCGGGTCGGTGGCCAGGGCATAGCGCACGTAGATGGACGGACTACGGTGAGTTTCGTACTCCACCTCGGCTTCGGCCCGCGCGGGCTTATCGTAAATACACCAGTAAACGGGTCGGCGGCCGCGATAGATGTAGCCTTCGCCGAGAAACTTCAGAAAAGCTTCGGCGATGCGGGCCTCGTAGGAGTATTCCATAGTGAGGTAGGCATTTTCCCACTCGCCGAGGATGCCCAGGCGCTTGAAATCCTGCCGTTGCAGCTCGACGAACTTCGCGGCGTACTTGCGGCACTCGCGGCGTACTTCGCTTGCGGCCATCTTCGCCTTGCGCGGCCCAAGCTCTTTATCCACGTTGATCTCAATCGGCAGGCCATGGCAATCCCAACCAGGCAGATACGGCGCGTTGAAGCCCGCCTGCGTTTTCGACTTGACGATGAAATCCTTCAGCAGCTTGTTGAGCGCCGTCCCCAGGTGGATGCGCCCGTTGGCGTAAGGCGGCCCGTCATGCAGCGTGAAGAGCGGCGAATGCTGGCGCGCGGCCCGAATTTTGCCGTAGAGATCCATCGCCTGCCACTGGGCAAGACGAGCCGGCTCGGTCTGCGGCAGATTTGCCTTCATCGGGAAGGCCGTCTTGGGCAAATTCAGCGTGCTCTTCAGGTCCATCGTCTTCTGCATTCATCCTCCGGAAGGACTGAAACCAAGCATTATATTAGATCGACTGCGAATTTACGAATTGCTGTGACGGCAGTTCCCTTCCTCTGGCCGCCGGTTTTTAAGAGTAAAGACCGGCGGCCAGAGGTTACCGCTATAGTTCCCCCCGCAACCAAAGTTGGGCGCAGGACGTCTTATTCTTATGAGGCGGAGCTTCTTGGGTAAGCCAACGCCTTGTGTTAGAATGACCTTGAGCGAAGGTTGTCTTGGGGAATATCCCGGATGCTTGCGCGGGCAACTTCCTGAAGCTTGCGAACATCTTCTTTGGGAGAGTTCTTTTTGCCGCGGTCGTGGCAAAAGGATTTCCAGGAACTGACGATGCCACCCACACCGCCTGAAAAAGGTTCTGAATCGAGGGGCACGGGCCTCCTCGAGCCAAAGGAGGAACTCTATAAGCCTGCCTTTATTGAGAACCCGTCCCTGTTTTCCTCGCTTTGGAGCTTGATTCGGGAGGGCAAGCATACTGTCAAACCCACCGGAATCACCGCCAAGTATTATGAGTCCCAGGCCGTGCTGCCCGTTTCAGACACCCGGCCCCTGATTAGCGAACTGATCGACCGCATTAAGAGCCTGTGGGAAAAGCCAGCGCCACCTTCCATTCCGATTACGTCCAAGCCCATCGAAGTAGAAGACATCTGGAAGGACTATAAGCCGCAGAAAAGCTCGTGGCTCAATTCCCTTCTAGTGAACGCGGTGATCATAGCCGCGCTGTTTCTGCCCTATCTCATCTACGGGCCGCCGCACGTCCTGCGGAAGGAAAATGTAGTTCAGGTTGACCTTTCCGCTCCGCCAATGGCTCCCCCGGCGCCTAAGAAAATGGGCGGTGGAGGCGGCCAGCACGATAAGGCGCCCGCGACCAAAGGCTCGCCACCGAAATTCGCGCTGCGGCAGCTTGCACCTCCTCTAGCGGTTGAGATTCCAAAGCCCAAGCTGCCGGCTGACCCCACTTTGCTCGGTCCACCAAATATCAAGATTCAGGTGGCTCAGAACGACATTTTCGGGATGCAGAACGGCGTCCCCGGACCTCCGTCGATGGGCAACGGCAGCGGCACGGGCATCGGAAACGGTCACGGTGGCGGCTTGGGTGATGGGGATACGGCAGGCATGGGCGGCGGCGCTTATCAGATAGGTGGCGGCGTCTCCTCGCCCATTCCCATTTATCAGCCCGATCCGCCTTACACAGAGCAGGCACGCGAGGCCAAGTTCCAGGGCGACGTGGTGGTGGAAATCATCGTGCTCCCGGATGGCTCGGTGAGTAGCGTTCAGGTGGTGAAGCCCGCAGGCCTTGGACTTGACGAAAGCGCCATGAAAACGGTGAAAACCTGGAAATTTAAGCCCGGAATGAAAAATGGCCACCCCGTCCCAGTGCAAATGCTCGTGGATGTCTCCTTCCGCCTTCTCTAATCCCAACTTCATGGTATGCTGGTCAGAACCTGAAACGACGAAGGGTTCCGCAGTTGGAACTTTGCGAGCTTTAGCTGTAGCGGTGGCCAGAGACCGCCGCTGGAAGACAATTTTCCGAAGATTAGAAAATGGCCGGAGGGGGGAATGGGCGAAACACAAGAAATCACGGAACGAACCCAAGAAGTGTTTTAGAATCAACATTTATAATAGAAACGTCTCATTTGTCTCACAGCCTCGGGTGGCGCGATAGCTTTGTAGCGCAGAGTTTTGTTTTATATAATGCGCTACAAACAGTTGCCCGTAGATTAGAACAAACTCATGAAAAGCCTTGTTAATGAACGCACGGAGACGCTCACGACCCGAAAATCAAAGGCGATGCCGCAGCAGGCCATCCAACTGACGCTGGCCCACAGTCCGGACTCCGACGACGCCTTTATGTTCTATGCGCTCGCCACCCGGAAGATTGCCACCGAGCCGCTAAAGTTTGTCCACACGCTGGAGGACATCCAAAGCCTGAATACCAAGGCGGAAAAGGGCGTCTATGATATTACGGCGATCTCTTTCCACGCCTACCCTTACGTGGCCAATCAGTATATTTTGCTGCCGAGCGGCGCAAGTTTTGGCGACCGCTACGGCCCCATGATTGTCGCCCGCGGGATGATGAATCCTTCGGATTTAAAGGGTAAGCGCGTGGCTATTCCGGGCAAAATGACCACCGCATATCTCACGCTGATGCTTTACCAGCCGGAGATTGAGCCGGTAGTGACGCCCTTTGACCGCGTTCTTGAGGTTGTCGCCAAAGGTGAAGTCGATGCGGGTGTGGTCATCCACGAGGGACAGCTTACCTATGGCACGGAAGGTCTCAGCAAGGTGATCGATCTCGGCGAGTGGTGGCATCAGGAGACGGGCCTTCCCCTCCCCCTGGGTGGCAACGTGATCCGCCGATCGCTCGGCGAGGCGCTTGTACGGCAGGTTTCGAGGACGCTGCGCGCGAGCATCCTTTACAGCTTGGAGCACCGCGAAGAAGCCTTAACGTATGCCATGCAATTCGCGCGCGGCCTTGACCACTTCACCGCGGACAAGTTTGTCTCCATGTACGTGAACGACTGGACCGTGAATTATGGGAGCAAAGGACGCCAGGCCGTGCAACTATTGCTGGATCGTGGTTTTGAGCGCGGCATCTTACCGCATCAGGTGAAGGCTGAGTTTGTGGACGACGGCGAAACGGCGGCCGGGGATGAGACCGGCCGTAGCGCGTTACCAGATTCCTAACGTAGATTCAGTTTAACTCCGAGGCGTGTGCGCCCTCGCCCGTCTCGCTTGTTTTCTCACCCCTCTCTCACAGGGAAAGAGTGACGGGCCCTTCGCTTGTCATTCTGAGCGAAGCGAAGAATCCCGGTAGTTCCGCTCAGGGTAAACTCCGCGAGCCAGGTTAAGGACGCTGACCGAACTTTTCGGGGCGGCTCTCACACCGGAAGGTTTCCCGCATTTTTCGGGTTTACGGATTGCAGCCTGCTCGAGTACGCTTTAAGGTAAGGATGTGGGCCGGTAGCTCAATGGTAGAGCACTGCCCTTTTAAGGCAGGGGTTCTGGGTTCGAGTCCCAGCCGGCTCAGAGATCATCCTGATCTGATCACCGCTCAAGGAGGTCCGCCCGTGCCCGCCCGCATTCTCAACGGCAATGAGATTGCCGCTTCGATTAAGACAGAGCTAACAAGTGAAATCAATGAGATGAAAGCGCGCGGCCTCGTGCCCGGCCTCGCCGCGGTGCTGGTGGGCGAAAACCCGGCCTCGCAAATCTATGTTCGCAGCAAGGTGAAGACCTGTGAAGCCTTGGGTCTTTACAGCGACCTCATCAAGCTCCCGGCTACTGCCGGCACGAGCGAAATCCTTGACCTTGTGAGCGGACTCAACGCGCGCAACGATATCGATGGCATCCTGGTGCAACTCCCCCTCCCGCCCCAGGTAGACGCGAAAAAGGTGTTGCTGGCCATCGACTCGGCGAAAGACGTTGACGGGCTGCATCCGTTGAGCGCGGGCAGTCTTATGAGCGGCCGGCCGGGCTTGGTCCCTTGCACCCCCGCCGGCATCATTCAGATTCTCGATCGCAGCGGCATTCCTATCGCAGGTTCGCACGCCGTGGTGATCGGCCGCAGCGACATGGTGGGCAAGCCTGTTGCCTTGCTGCTGCTGCACCGAAACGCAACCGTCACCATCTGCCATTCCCAAACCAAAAACCTTGCAGAGGTGGCGGGTGAAGCCGACATTCTCGTGGCCGCCATCGGCAAACCAGGCTTAGTAACCTGGGACTTCATCAAGCCGGGAGCGACCGTAATCGACGTGGGCACCACGCGGTTGACCACACCGGAAGAAGTCCGCGCCGCTTTCCGCGAGCCGGTCGGTCCGCTTGAACAGCTCGGCGCTAAAGGAGCCGTGCTGGCGGGTGACGTCCAGCCGGATGACGCGCGTGAGAAGGCGGGCGCCTATACGCCCGTGCCGGGCGGCGTCGGACCCTTGACCATCGCCATGCTGATGTCAAACACCGTGCGCGCCGCACGCCTGCGGCGCGGCAGCGGTTTGCGGTCCTAACGAAAACTTTATAGGATTCAACAGAGCATATTTGCCGGACGGAGGATGCCGTGAAGTTTTACTCCTTTCAGATCGTCATCGAAAAAGAACCCGAGGACGGCGGGTATTACGCCTACACTCCGACTCTGCCTGGGTGCTTTAGTAATGGCAAAACGATTGAAGAAACGAAGCACAACATTCGCCGCGCAATCGAACAGCATCTCGCGTCGATGCTAGATCATCAGCAACAGGTGCCACAAAACGACCGTCTGGTGCATATTGAAGAACTTACTGTTGGGGTTCCTAAATGAGCCGGATGCCCCAGGTAACGAGCCGCGAGTTGGTCCGTTTCTTGAAATCGTAAGGCTTCGTTGAAGACCGTCAATCCGGGAGTCATCTCACGCTCTGGCATGAAGGGCGCAATATCTCCATTACTGTTCCTGTCCACTCTGGTTGTGAAATCGGAAGGGGATTGGCGGTACGAATTCTCAAGGACGCAGGTTTTACAGTTGAAGATTATTTGCATTTGCGTTAGCAAAAGGCTTTTGCGCCACTTTAATCCTTCATGACCCTTACCTTCCCATGTTTCGGTCTTACCGGCGGAATCGCTTCGGGCAAGAGCACGGTTGCGGCAACCTTCGCCGTGCTGGGCGCGAAGATCATCGACGCGGACCGCATTGGCCACGAGATATTACGGGAACCCGGCGACGCTTTCAAGGAAGTCGTGCGCGAGTTTGGCGAAGGCGTGCTTAACGGCGCTGGAGTCATAGATCGCAAAATTCTCGGCTCAATCATCTTTGCTGACCCTACGAAGCGTCAGGTTCTGAATGCTATCCTGCATCCACGGATTATCGCCAGGCAGGAAGCACTGGCGCGGGAGTATCATGACGGAGACTCCGCCGCCGTGATTGTGGTAGAAGCGGCGCTCATTTATGAAGCAGGCGTTGACGGGCGCTTCCCTAAGATCATTGTGACGTGGTGCGAGCCGGATCAGCAAATTGAGCGGCTGATGACTCAATCAGGTCTCGCGCGCGAAGAAGCCGTAGCACGGATTGCCGCGCAGATGCCCGCCGCAGAGAAACGCCGCCGGGCGGATTTCGTGATCGATTGTTCGCGCAGCCTTGAGGAAACCGAACATCAGGCCAAGCAGGTCTATGCGCAACTCGCGCAGCTTGCCGGTTAGCGGGGACGGGCGGTTTGTAGCGGCGGCGAGCCGCCTGCTTGACGACGGGCGCTGTCTTCCCTCAACATGGGTAAAAGCGTTTCAGGGCCTGTAGCTCAGTTGGGAGAGCACCTGGTTTGCAACCAGGGGGTCGGGAGTTCGAACCTCCCCAGGTCCACCAATTATTGAGGATTACAAATTATAGTGACGACAAATGTTGTAGCGGCGGCCTCTGGCCGCCGGTTT
>DASZAA010000145.1:0-6123 GCA_035945615.1 Terriglobia bacterium | reverse complement strand
TGGCCGGGCGTATCGACAATGTTGATTTTCACATCGTTATAGAAAATGGCGGTGTTCTTGGCGAGGATCGTGATGCCCCGCTCGCGCTCAAGCTCGTTAGAATCCATCACGCGGTCCACATGCTCCTCGCGGGCATTGAAGATGCCGCTTTGCCAGAGCATGGCGTCTACCAGCGTCGTTTTGCCATGATCGACGTGTGCAATAATGGCGATGTTGCGAATGGAGTCATTCATGAGTTCGAATTTTAGACCGGATTGAACGCCGGAGTGCGGGCGGGGCACAACCTGCGAGAGATTTCATTTGTCTGCTAAATTTTACGCCTTGTGCGCATCGCTGTAGGTGCTCGCAGGGGGCGCAAAGCTGTTGAGCACGGCGTCAAGAATGCCGCCACTGCGGTAATAATCAACGTCAATCGGAGAATCAAGCCGAACCACCACGGCGAACGTGAGTTTCTTCCCGTCCGGCGCCGTTGCCGTGACAACAACCTCCTGGCGCGGCCGCAGGCGGCGGAGACCTTCGATATCAAATGTTTCGCGGCCCGTTAAGCCTAGCGATTCAGCCGTTTCTCCAGATTTGAACTGTAACGGAAGGACGCCCATGCCTACCAAATTGCTGCGATGGATGCGCTCATAGCTCGTGGCCAGAACAGCTTTCACGCCGAGGAGTAATGTTCCCTTAGCTGCCCAGTCGCGTGATGATCCGGCGCCGTATTCTTTACCTGCGATAACCACCAAAGGCACGCCGTCCTTGTTATAGCGCATGGCCGCGTCATAGATGCTCATTTGTTCTCCACTGGGCATGTGGATTGTAACCCCGCCCTCTGTCCCCGGCACCAGCAAGTTTTTGAGCCGGATATTGGCAAATGTTCCGCGCACCATGACGCGGTCATTGCCGCGGCGCGAACCATAGGAATTAAAATCCTGCTTGGCCACGCCGTGTTCGAGAAGATAACGCCCTGCGGGGCTTTCCGCCGGAATGTTACCCGCCGGAGAAATGTGATCCGTTGTAACCGAATCGCCTACCATCACGAGCGTCCTTGCCCCGCGTAGTTCATTGCCGGGCTTGAGGCTTGTATCTTTGAAAAATGGCGGCTCCTGAATATAGGTTGAGCTGTCCTGCCACTCGTAAATCTCACCACCGCTCACGGGGATGGCATTCCACACAGGATTGCCATCCCAGGTGTTGGCGTAAGTGCGGCGGAACATTTCTGGATTGATGGATCGCTCCATGGCGCTAGAAATCTCTTCCTGAGTGGGCCACACGTCATGCAAGTAAACAGGTTGCCCCTCTGGAGTGTGACCAAGCGGCTCGGTCGAAAGGTCAATCTCAACAGTTCCCGCCAGCGCAAAAGCCACCACCAACGGCGGAGACGCAAGATAATTGGCCTTCGCTAGCGGATGAATGCGTCCCTCAAAATTGCGATTTCCAGAAAGTACGGCAGCGGCGACAATCTGGCTTTCGCTGATGGCATTCGAAATGTTTTCCGGTAGCGGGCCGCTGTTGCCGATACACGTGGTGCACCCGTAACCTACCAAGTCAAACCCAAGCTGCTCCAGAGGTTCGAGCAACCCGGCCGTCTTTAGATATTCGGTCACAACTTTTGAACCCGGCGCAAGGCTGGTTTTGACGTAAGGCGGCACCTTGAGGCCGCGTTCCGCAGCCTTCTTAGCGAGCAATCCCGCTCCAATCATGACCGATGGATTGGACGTGTTGGTGCACGAAGTGATAGCTGCAATCACTACGGAACCATCGTGAAGGGACGCTTGTGTTCCGTTGAAGCTGACCGAAACGGAACGTGGAGGTTTTTCAGCCGATACACCGTAGCCGCCTCCCTTCACCGGCTTAGTCAGCGCCGCGCGGAAGGCGTCCTTCATAGCTCCGAGGGCGATGCGGTCTTGCGGGCGCTTGGGGCCGGCAAGGCTTGGCTCAACCGTACTGAGGTCAAGGTGGAGTGTGTTGCTGAATTCGGGGTCGGGCGTCTCATCCGTGCGGAAAAGTCCTTGCTCTTTGCAATATCGCTCAACAAGGTCTACCTCGTCCTTGGTTCGACCCGACATGCGCAGGTAACGCAGCGTTTCATCATCAACCGGGAAGAAACCCATCGTCGCGCCGTATTCAGGCGACATATTGCCAATGGTGGCGCGGTCCGGCAATGCCATTTGCGAGAGACCGCGGCCATAAAACTCCACGAACTTTTCTACCACGCCCTTCTGGCGCAGCATCTCCGTCACTCGAAGTACTAGGTCCGTTGCAGTTACGCCCTCGCGCAGGCGTCCTTCAAGCTTTACGCCGACAACCTGGGGAGGTGTCATGTAATACGGCTGGCCCAGCATTGCGGCCTCCGCTTCGATGCCGCCCACACCCCATCCGAGCACACCCAAGCCATTGATCATGGTGGTGTGCGAATCCGTGCCTACTAGCGTATCGGGGAAGATTTCCCATTCGCCACCCGTTTTCCGCACAAGCACCACCTTCGCCAGGAATTCAAGGTTTACCTGATGCACAATGCCTGTTGAGGGCGGCACGACGCGGAAATTTTTAAAAGCCTTCTGACCCCAACGAAGAAATTCGTAACGTTCACGATTACGGTCGAACTCAATTTCAGCGTTGCGCAGGATGGCGAACGGCGTGCCGGAAACGTCTACCTGCACCGAGTGATCGATGACCAGGTCAACGGGCACCAGCGGATTGATGAGGGCAGGATTACCTCCGCACCTTTTCATTTCTGAGCGCATGGCAGCGAGGTCGACGATTGCCGGGACGCCCGTAAAGTCTTGCAAGATGACTCGCGCGGGCTTGAATGGCACTTCTTGCGTGCCTGCATCCGTTCCCCTCCAGGCAGCAAGCGCCACGACGTGATCTTTCGTAATCAGCTTGCCATCACAATGGTGAAGCAAAGATTCCAGCAATACCTTGATTGAAAAAGGCAGCCGCGAAACATTACTAATGCCCGCCTTTTCCAGAGAATCCAGCCTCCAGATCGCGCCTTGTCCGCCGTGCGTTGTGAGAATCGACCGCGCGCCAAAAATATCCGCTATGCTTTGAGACATTGCCATGACCTAACCAGTAGAATTTCCAGGCAAAGCTTCCGCAAGGCTTAGCCATTGCGACGCCTGCATGAGGACATACAGTCCCTTTTTTAAGAAGCGGAGCTTCCCGGCTTCAAAAAAGCTTATCTATTTCAAAATAGCATGAATTCCACACCCGCTGCGGTCTTCGATTCTTTGGGCTGGAAGAAAACATGATCAGATTCCTGGCCTCAAGAGTTCGAGCTTAAGACCCAATTGGAGCGCAGGAATATTTATCGCAGCGGAGAAGAAAAAGGAGCTGCGAAGCCGGAGGGGACCAGCTCCGCAGCCGGGAGGGGTTACTACTCTTGGGCGAACTCTTGCGTGACGTAAACCATGCCGTCGGCTCCTTTTACGATGCCGACTCCGATGTAGTTATACCGGGGATTCAGGATGTTGCCCCGATGATTGTTTTCAAATCGCGGTTCATTCATGAATGCTTCTTCCGCGGCGGCTACGGTAAAGTTTTTGGCGATATTCTCGCCCATCGCGCGCCATTGAACACCCAACCGGGTCACGCGCTCGATGGGCGTGTCGCCGTTCGGGTCAACATGGCTGAAGTAATGTTCAGTTGCCATATCCTCGGAGTGCTTTAAGGCTGCCTCGGCAAGACGCGCATCCCACTTAAGCGGTTGCGCCTTGCCGCTTGTTTCCTGAGCATTTGCGGGGTTAAGGCGGTCCGCATCCACCATCTCTACTAGTTGTCTTTGGAGAGCGTTCATGCCGTCGCAATCTGCGCTAGAAGGGCAAGCTGTCTCGGATTGTTTGGGAAAGTTTGGGATCGACGCCATCGCCACTAGCGTGGTCGGATTTGCTGCAGTGCCGGGCTTCGCGCCACTTGGCTGAGGCGCGGTAAGCGCAACGGAAGTAATCAGTGTCATCGCAATGACAGTCAACATAGCCGTGATGAAGTTTTTGCTGTTGCGCATCGTCGCCTCTCTTTTTTCTGTAGACTCGCCTCTCATGCCTATGAAGATTGCAAGCCCGGTGCCAGGCTTTCGAGCGAATCGCAAGAGCGAGACAACGATGCAATGATCATGGCGAGAGCCATTGGGTTGAGTGGTGTGAAAGGCGAATTTGTGGAAGGTTATGCTGGCGCCAATGCAGTCATCACACAACCAAGGTGAGACGCTAACAAGCCCTAGGACATGGGGTTACGGCTGGCGAGATGTGTTATTGCAAACTGCTCGAGAGGTTGAAGAGTCTAGGTTAGGAGGTTTTAACTGTCATGGGGAGCAGTCAAAATGCGGTAATTATAATGCGCCAATGATTCGCACGAGGTGCATTTTTGCGTTTAAATTCCCGTGTTCCAGTTCCACTTTGGGAATTCGAGTTTCAAGATGGAACAGGAAGACCGGACTCACGGCAGCGAAGGCTCAGTTGAATCCGTATATGGCTTGGAGTGAAGACGCTTGCGTTCGTGGTTTTTGGGAAGGCAGTGAAGTGAGGATTCTTCGGCAAATTCTTGCGTGATATAAATCATGCCGTCTTTGCCGCGAGCGATACCCACGCCCACATAATTGAAATCAGGATTAAGAATGTTGCTGCGATGGTTGGATTTCTCATCAGGCTCGTTCATAAAGGCCTTTTCGGCTTCAGCCACAGTGGAGCTCCTGGCAAGGTTCTCGCCCATCGCCTGCCACCGAACGCCAGCCTGCGCTAACCGGTCGCAAGGTGAATCGCCGCGCGTTCCAACATGGCCAAGGTAATGGTTTCGGGCCATATCCTGTGAATGAACGAGTGCCGCCTTTGCCAGCAGCGGATCCCATCGAAGTGGTTGCGTTGAGCCTCTGGTGGGTCGCCGGGCCGCAGCGGCAACACGGACTTTATTCATGGCCCGCAACATCTCCAAACCTTCAGCCGCAGGTCTCAGAATCCTGCCCGGTTTTTGTGCAGATGGGACCATGACGCCGGGTTGCAAGTCTCCCGGAGCACGAGAAGGCTCTGTGCTTCCACTGCGGCCCGCTTGCCGGGCCGCCGGTGATGGCGAAGCCAAAAATGTGCAAGCAACGGTTATCACGAATGCCGCCGCCTTGATGATCCACAGCGGAACCTTCATCAGCCCCCCTTTTTTAATGAGTGCTGTTTATATTGATCGTAAAGTATGACTGAAGGCTACTCTGGCCGGGAATAGCCGCATGGTAAAGGTGTATCATTCGCTAAAAACTCGCTTTCACCACAGAGCGCCAAAATTCTATACACGTCCTGTATGATGGAAGACTGCGACGCGCCCCGCCGAAACATCCAGGCGCCGCTGCAAAGAACGGAGGTCTTGAACTTGCGTCAGACATCGCAATCGTTTGAAAGAGGTGTGGGCAAAGGCGCAGTGATCGCGCTGATGGTCATCCTTCTGCTTATCCTCTTTTCCGTGTTCAAACTTACGCGCAACCCTGCGCCCACAATCAAGCTGGCAGAGCCGGTAGCGGGCATTGGGTTGAACAGCACCGTGCGGCTTATCTTGCACGACGTGGACCATCGCATCACGCGGGTTAGGGTGGAGGTGGGTCAGGAGGGAAAATGGTACGAAGCGCCGGTCACGGGCAAGGCCGTGCCTGCGGCTAAACACAGGGGATACACTGTGGAGGCGGCAGCGCAAGTGGGCCGCCGGGCAATCCCGCGACTCACGCCGGGCCGCGCCGAAATCCGAGTGACGGCTCTCAACGATTCCTGGGGAAGGTTTTTCCGTGGCGGACTCGCGACGCTCACCTTGAGCGTGCCCGTGCGCTTCATGCCGCCTCAAGTTGAGGTGCTCACCAGCCAGCATTACATCAATCTCGGCGGGTGCGACATGATTGTGTTCAACGTGTCGCCCGGCACCACGAAATCAGGCGTACAGGTGGGCCAATATTTCTTCCCCAGCTTTCCGGTGACGGATTCAAAGCCTCTGACTCGAATCGCCCTTTTCGCCTTTCCTTACGACGTCGATCCCAGCACGCCCGCGCGCATCGTCGCCGATGACGACGCCGGCAACCAGACCGTTGCCAGCTTCACTTACAAAGTGTTTCCGGCAAAATGGCATCAGAGCACCATCCCGGTGGACGACGCCTACATGCAG
>DASZAA010000144.1:0-3177 GCA_035945615.1 Terriglobia bacterium | reverse complement strand
ATTGATACGCGGGGCCGGCCCCTTCAGGTGATGATCGATCCGGCGAGCGACATCCTGAAGTTCACGGAGAAAACCCGCATTCAGGTGGAGATGGCGCGCGCCGATCAGTTAGCGCAGGAGACGGAATATTTCGCCGCCATCGGACAGTACCGCAAAGTGCTTCAGGAAAACCCCAACAATTCGCTGGCGCATTACCGCATCGGCGACATCCTCTTGACGCTGCACAACTACAATGCGGCGCTCGAATCTTTCCAGGACGCGCTCAATGGCGACCTTACCCCTAAGTGGGTTGAGGTTTGGAGCTATCTGAAAATTGGCGAGATTTTTGACGCCACCGGCCAACGCGACCGCGCCCTCAACGAATATAACCGCGCCCTCCATACCAACGACAACACGCAGGGCGCCCTCACCCTAGCCAACGAATACATCAAAAAGCCCTATAGCACGAAGCCAAATCAAACCGGCGCGTGAGATTAGCGCGACGTATGAGATTGAAGATCTCCGGGAGGCGCGCGCAGGGCCTACCGCGCCATCGGCGCGCTAACCCTGCGCCCGCTGGCTATCGACTACTGAGGATTTGGCCCTTGCACGACCTGCACAAGGTCGCCCGGGCGAATCCACTTGGAGAATGCGGCTTCCACCTGCGCAGGCGTGAGCCCAACGTAGTGCTCGGCAGCGCGCGTAGGCTCGTCCAGCGGCAGGCCAAGATCGGTACGCGCAATCCAGCCGCCCGCAATGCTGTGCACGCTCGACTCAGCCAGCGGAATCCGCCGCAGCAGAAGGGCCTTGGTTTTGCGAAGCTCCTCGGAAGAGGCGGGCGAGGTTTGCATGTCTTTCAGGTCACGCACGATGAGCGCGCGCGCCTTCGAAACGTTAGGAGGATCGCAGCCGTAGGAAACCGTGTAAATGGTGCGAGTCTTTCCCGCCGCGAGAGAAGACCCGACATAGTAGACGAGACCCGCGTTCTCGCGCAGGTCTTTGGAAAACCGGCTGGCATAAAAGCCGCCGCCGAGCACGTTGTTGCCAAGTTCCAGCGCGTAGTAGTCCGGGCTGAAGCGGTTGATGCCCAGCGTTTCGGCAAGCGTCACGTTGTCCTGAACGCGGCTGGAATCGGGCACGGTCGTGGCCGAGGGCGCATTAGCGGGCACCGGCTGCAAGTCGGTTTCTGGCTTTGGGCCGGTGGCTTGCCACGCGCCGAAATATTTCTCGATCACCGCTTTCGCTTCAGCGGGCGTTACGTCGCCGGCGACAACGATGGTGGTGAGGTCGGGACGGAAGATGTGGTGGTAGTAATCTTCGACATCGGTGAGATTGAGAGAAGAAACCGTCTGTGGCGTGGCCTCGCGCAGGTTGGGATCATTCTTCGGATAGAGTCCGAGGTCCACCGCGCGCCCAGCGAGGTAGTCGGGACTTTCGAGCTGTCCGGCGACAGCCTGCGCCATCTGGGGCTTTACAATCTGAAATGCTTGGGCGGGCAGCGCGGCGTGCAGTTCGTTATCCGCAAGCAACTCGACCCCACGGTCGAAGTGGCTGGCGAGCACTGAGAGTGAAAAATCCGTTCCAGCCGACTCGTCGGCGCCGATCTGGTCTAAAGCCTTTTGAAAGGCAATGCGGTCGAGCGTGGTAGTTCCGAAGGAAAAGAGCCGGTCGAGCACGCTGCTCACGCCTTCCTGGCTCTTCGGGGTTTCGAGGTCAGGTTCATTCTTAATGTGCCCGTAGACGCTGACCGTGTTGCTGATCGACAGTGGCTGCACGATCAGGCGGATGCCATTAGGCAGCGTGCTTACCTCTGGATGGAGCGTTGGAGCGGGAACGGCGAGCCTCTCAAGGGCCGCTTGTGCCCAGCCGGGAAGCGGAACGCTCTTGGCGTGTTCAGGAGCGAACGATTCCTGCCCGCCAAATGATTTCCTTGAGACGGGCTTGCCCGAAGGTTGCGGCGTGAGCACGGCGGTGATGGCGTTATCCAGCGTGAGATATTTCCGGGCGGCGCGGTTAACGTCCTCGACCGTGACTCGCTGCATGGCTTTGACGTCATCTTCGGGCGACTGGCGGCCTTCAATGGCGACGGCCTCGGACCAAGCCGCGGCGAGGCCCGAAACCGAGTTTTTCTGCAGTTCGACGCTCGAGAGCTCGTGGAGCTTCGCAGCCTCGACCAAGTCAGCCGGGAATCCGTTTTTGAGGTCGTCGGTAAGAATGCTTCTGATTTCGCCGGTCAGCGCCGGCGCATCGGCGCCTTTGGGATACGCCGCCAGCGCGAACCCAAGTCCGGACTGCGGCAAGGCCTCCGACTGGAATCCCGCAAAGAGCGCCTTGCCTTGCGGTACAAGGGCGTAAAGCGTGCCGCGCTGGCTGCTCAGCACATCGGATAGGACCTGAGTCGCAGCATAGTCGGGGCTGTCGGTACCGGGCAGCCGGAACGAAACAATGGCGAGGCCGTAAGGGAGGTCGCTCGTCAGATTCATGGTTTGCGCTTGAACCAGACTTAGATTGAACTCGGGACGCTTGGGCAGCGTTTTCGAGGGAATAGCGCTGAAAAGGCTTTTTACTTCGGACAAAGCCTGTTGCGGGTCAACATCGCCCACCACAACCAGAATAGCATTATTGGGAGCGTACCATTGGTCGTAGAACTGTTTCAGATCCGCCGCCGTGGTTTTTTCGAATGAGGGGCGCGTGCCGAGACCCGGGTTCGAGAGAGGCGTTCCCTTATACATGGCTTCAAGCAGCTTGATGTAGAACGAAAATACGGGATTCGAGTAATCTTGCGCGACTTCCTGCTCGATGGCGCCGCGCTCTTTTTCCCACTGCGCCTGGCTATCATCCACGCCGCTCATGCGGATGGCCTCGATGTGCAAGGCCACGTCAAGGTCTTGGGACGGGACGGTATAGAAGTATTGAGTCACTGTTTGCTGCGTGTCGGCGTCAAACGAGCCGCCCATTTCGGCGGCAATATCCGACAGTTGGTCGACAGAAAGGCTGGGACTGCCGCGAAACATCATGTGCTCCTGCGCATGAGCGGCGCCTGGAAACCCGGCGGGCGTTTCATTCGATCCTACGAGGTAGTTGACCATCGTGGTGACAACTGGAGCAAGACGGTTGCGCACAATGACCACGCGCAAACCATTCGAGAGCGTCGCGCGCAGCACGTCTTGACCTGCGGGTTCTGCGGCGCGAAGCCGC